>JADFRJ010000111.1 GCA_022561355.1 Chloroflexota bacterium
TCTCGGCACGATGTTCGTGCCAGTCGGAGCCGCAGCCTATGCCGTCGGGATGATGATGCACATGATGATGAGCGTGGCATTCGGTCTGATTCACGGGGGCGTGCTTGAGGGAGTCGGCGCGGATTCCGTAGGCGCCGGCTTGGGTTTGGGCGTCCTATTCGGCGTTGTTCACGCACTGATCACGGGAGCGATGCTCGGCGTGATGCCGCTTATGCACTTGAGGATGCGCCCCCTCCAGCCTAAGCTCATGCCCGCCCTGGCGGGCATCGCGCCAGGCCCTGATGAAGAGCTGCTGGACCCTCCGGGCTTCTTCGGGCTGAACTACCCGATGCCAACGGTGATGGGGTTCTTCATGCTGCACATCGTGTTCGGGCTCATTGTTGGCGCATTCTACGGCGCCGCCGCCTAACGCTAAATGTCCGCGGCCTAGTCACGGTGGCGGCCAAGGGCCAAGTCGAGCACTACTTCCCTCCCAGTACCCTGCCGCCCCTCGCCTTAGCTAGAGACGCGGAACGACTACGAATCTAGCACGCCGAGAACTAGTTCACTCCTCAATGCAACTTTTTTCGCAGTATGGTGACAAAGATCACCTCAACCCTATCTACGGTTCGCTACTATCAAGTTATCAGATACCCCCAGGGGGTATATCAAAGCGAGCCTGAGGGGAGTAAACAGGAGGAACACAATGACCACAATCGAACGAATCGACAAACTCTCGAACGAGCGCTCCCGGCTCTACCGAATCGCCCTCGAATCGCGTCGCGGCGACGTGGAACTCAAGCAGCGCGTTGCGAAGATCACCGGCGAGCTGGACCAGCTCTGGGATCTCCGGCGACGCGAACGGGTGGGCCGGCTTGACGGCATCGACCTGCTCGTCGAGCGCTCGTACGCACAGATCTACGGCGACGACTACCGCGACGCGGTAGCGCCAGCCGCTGTCGAAGAAGAAGGCCAACAGATCGCGCTGGTGGCATAGACGGCGTACAGACGTGCGCCGTCGAGCAAAGGGAGGTGCCGATGGAACAGACCGCGAGCGAAACGAGATCAGGTAGCAACGAGAAATGGAGCAACATATGGCAACAGTAAGCATCACACGACCCGCCGACCCAGACGTTGGCAGTAGCCCTTGGCAATTCGGCGCCGGGCTTGGTCTCAGCGCTATGGCAGTGATGGGGTTGATGGCCTTGTTCATCGTCAGCGCTGTCGTCGCCGGCTGGGTGTCCGACCAGGACCCGGCGGACTTCGGCAAGATCATCGCCTATCAGGCCTGGCTCTTCCCGGTAGCAATGGCTTCGATTGCCATCGTCATGGTGGGCATCTCGCTCATCCTCTGGGGCATCGTCCGCCAGCTCTGGGTGCGTGTCGGGAGCCTGAAGGAATCGCTGCCGGCGCTTAAGGCGTCCGCTGGCGGAACAGGAAATTAGGAGGAAAGCATGGCAGCAAACGCAACTTCATTAACCACAAAATTCGGACCGGCCACGGTGAGTTCGTCTGGCACCAGGCAAGCGCTCATGCACACAGTTGCCAACTGGATGTGGGTGCCCATGATCATGATGGGCGTGATGGCGATCGCCACAGCCGTTGGCTTGGGCATCGCTCAGGCGAGCGTTGGGTCCGACCTCGGCGAGGAATTCACCGCCCTCCGCCAGACGAACTTCGAGACGCTGAAGCCGCTGACAGGGGCCTTCGTCTTCCTGGGGATAGCGCTCCTGCTCTCCGGCATATCATTCCTGCTGGCGACGATCCTAGGAGCCTTGCGCTGGGGTGGCGGTGAAGTGCAGGAATCCATGGGCGGACAGGTGAAGACGCTCAAGATGCCTTGGTCGGCCATGGTCTTCCTGGGCCTGATGATGATGGGGCTGATGGCACAGTTCTTGGCATTTGGGACGCTCATCTACGTCGCCACGCAGGTACACGACGCCTGGGCCGGCGCCACAGCGGCCGGCGTGCCGGCGGACATTGCCGCGCTTGACCGGGCCAATGCGTACGCCGCTTGGGTCAACCCCTTGCGATTAGTATCGGTGGGCGTGCTTCTCACCGGCATCGTCTTCGCCCTTTACACCATCTCAAACGTCCTCGGCTTCCAGTTCTCGCGCATCCGCGAGCTGATCACGGGCGCCGAAGAAGGAGGCGCATAATGGCAGCAACAGGAACGCAGGTCTTCGGACAGACCGTAGGCCGATACGAGGAAACCGACACGCCAAAGGGACTCCTGCTGCCGCAGAAGATGGGCAGCATCCTTTGGGCGCCGATGACAATCATGGGCATCATGCTCGTATTCGCAGCCTTTGGCATGGCGATCGCCCGCGCGCAACTCGCAGTTGACCTCTCGGAAGAGTTCACAGCCCTCCGTATTGCGAACTTCGAGACCATCGGGCAGCTCATCCCGGGGTTCATGTTCTTGGGCTTCGGGATGATCTTCGCGGGGATTAGCTTCGCCATCGCGCGCATCCTGGGCGTCTTCCGCGAAGGCGGCGGCCTGGTGCAGGAAGCGGTCGGCAAGGGCATCAAGACGCCTGACATGCCGATCACGGCCTGGATTTTCCTGATGGGAATGATGATGGCGATGATGGTGCTTATCTTCACCTTCGCCGGCCACATCTACGCCGCCACACAGGTGCACGACGCCTGGATCAACGCCACGTCGTCCGGCATCGCCGGAGACCAGGCCGCGCTCGGCCGGGCGGAGACGTGGGGCACATGGCTGGAAGGTTTGCGACTCTTCGCTGTCGGACTCTTCCTGACCTCGATTGCGTTCGGACTGGCGACGATCATCAAGGTGATTCGCTTCCAGTCGCTGCGCATGAAGGAGCTAGCGCAGGGAGGCACAGCGAGCGCGTAAGACAATATTGGCGTAGAACTGGGGACGCCATCGTCCCCGTGAAGCGGCACAGCGCCCGTCCGGCGTTGCGCCGCTTCTGCGCGCCCGGCCGCTAATCCAGCGCCGCGCTGGCGGCCCAGATCCGGCCCAGTATCTCGCTCGTTTCGGCGGGATCGGCAAACGTCGGCTGATGTTGGTCGATAATCTGAATCGGATGGAGGCGGACGCCCTTCAGCTCGGCGCCGTGGAAGGCCGCCTCCAGCACCACGCCCTGCCGCGTCGGGAGCGACCAGTCCTGATCGAAGACGAAGTTCCCCAGCGCGTAGGCAACATAGGTCCCATCGATCAACTCCACCGCCTGCACCCAGTGCGGGTGATTCCCGATCACCAGATCGGCGCCCGCCTCGGCAGCCGCGGCGGCCAAGCTCCGCTGGCTGGTGGTTGGATTGTTCGTGTACTCCACGCCCCACTGCGGCAAGACGACCACGACATCCGCCTGCACGGCGGCGGCTGCCACGTCTTCGCGCAGGAACGGCTCCGTCAGGGGCGCGACGCCCGGCACTCCCTCCGCCGCGTGGTAGTAGGACGCGATCTGGTCGGCGCCGAGAAAGGCGAAGGTGACGCCGCGCACCTCCAGCATCGCCGGACGGCGCGCTTCGGACAGGTCCCGACCACCGCCCACGGGCTCGATGCCATTCGAGCGCAGGATGTCCAGCGTGTCGAAGAAGGCCTGATCGCCGCATGAGTTCTGGCCGCAGTCCTTCGCATGGTTCGTGGCGACCGTGATCACGTCGAACCCCGCGTATGCCAGCCCTTCGACGCTCTGCGCCGGCGCCAGCAGGTTGAACGTCGGCGTGCAGCCGAACGGGCGCCCGGCGTCGGAGATCGACGCATCGAGGCTTCCCACCGTGATGTCGGCCTGCGAGAGCCACGGCCCCACTTCCCGGAAGGCGTGGGCGAAATCGCCGTAGTCGCGCTGCTTCGCGTACACACACCTCGCGGGGATGATGTCGCCGGTCGCGCGAAGGATGATGGGGTCCGGCGGCAAGTAGTCCAACGCCAGCCGCTTGGCGAGCGCCATCTTCGTTTGCTGCAGGAGCAGCGCGAAGTCAGGTTTTTCATGGGCCGCAACCGAAACCCAGGCGCGCTCGACTAGCGGATACGCTTGGCGCTCAGCTGAGCCGCCGAAAATGACACTGCTGCCGTCGACGGGCAAGCTACGTACCCGCGCGTCCACTCTCTCCAGCGGCAATAGCGCCAGCGCATCAGGCGTAGCTTCCAGCATGCCTGGGATCTCGTCGATGGGCAGGAGAAACACACCGGCCGAGATGCCCCACCACACTTCCACTGGCGGGTCTAGCCCTTTCGGAATAGTAATCGGATCGTCTCCAAGCTCTTCAAGGGTGATGCCCTCCCTCAAGTTCGAGAGGCCTGTCACCACCACCCAACGTTGAGTCTCGAACGCCACGGATACGTCGTTTAGCTGCTGCCCCACCGTAATGTGCGGCTCTTCGCCAGGCGCTGCCGCCACCACCTCGAGGCCGCGCGGCGCAAGCAGCTCCGCGCCCAGCTCAAGCGCGCGCTCCGCGTATGGCCGCTCGCTCGCGATGATTACGGTCGAAGGCGCGCTAGGTCCGTCGTCAGAGCAAGACGCCAGCAGCAGCGCACCGAGCGCGAGCAGTGTTGAGGACGTCGATATGAGGCGAAGCACACGCGGCGCGGTCGAGATGTCCGTGCGCAAATGGCCTCCTTCCGCCGAGCAACCGTTCGGCCCTATTGTACTACTACACCACGAGCGACAGTTCCGTTCGTTCTTGACGACACCTCACACTCACGTTAAGGTAAGAGCCGGCGCGCGGGGGAACTCCAACCACTTCGTTCTGCCCTGCCCTAGTTCGGCCTGAATCGGGCCGACGCTTGCGACGCGCTTAAGTAGGAGCGACAACGATGCTAAAAGAAGGAACCACAGCACCCGACTTCGAGGGCGCAGCCGACGACGGCAGCACGTTCCGCCTGTCCGATTTCCGTGGGAAAAAGAACGTGGTGCTCTACTTCTACCCGAAGGACTTCACACCTGGCTGTACGAAAGAGGCCTGCAACTTCCGGGACGAATCTGAGACTGTGGAGAAGCACGACGCCATCGTCGTCGGCGTCAGCTCCGACACGACAGAGTCGCACAGCTCGTTCAAGGAGCAGCACAAGCTGAACTTCCCGCTGATCGCCGATCCGGACAAACGCATCATCAAGACCTATCAGGCCCAGGGCCTGTTGGGCCTGATACCGGCGCGCGTCACGTACATCATCGATAAGCAAGGCGTGATCCGGAAGAGCTTCCGGCACGATCTCAGTATTGGGAAGCACCTCTCAGACACGCTGGCCGCTCTCGATGCCGTCCAGAACGCGAACGCGTAGCACGGGGCAAGGAGGGACCGCACGATGGGAAAGCTAGACGGACGCGTAGCAATCATCACCGGCGCAGGCCGTGGCATCGGCGCTTCGATCGCTAAGCTGATGGCTGCTGAGGGCGCGAAGGTCGTCGTCAACGACCTGGGTGCGAACGTCGACGGCACGGGCGCCGCAAGCGGACCGGCCGACGAGGTCGTCGAGGAGATCAAGAAGGCCGGCGGCGAAGCGATCGCCAATGGAGACAGCGTCGCCGACCATGAAGCCGCTGAGAACATGGTGCGCCAGACGCTGGACGAGTACGGCAAGCTGGACATCCTGGTCAACGTCGCCGGCATCCTGCGCGACCGCATGATCTTCAACATGAGCGAGGAGGAGTGGGACGCCGTCATCAACGTGCACCTGAAGGGCACCTTCAATACGACGAAGTTCGCCAGCATCTACTGGCGACAGGCCCGCGAAGGCCACTACCGGCTGATCAACTTCACGTCGGGATCGGGCCTGCACGGTTCGCCCGGCCAGCCCAACTACGCCGCGGCCAAGATGGGCATCATCGGCCTGACGTACTCCTGCGCCGCGGCACTCGGCCGCTACGGGGTCACGTCGAACGCGATCTCACCCGGCGCCGCGACCCGGATGACGGCATCGGTCCCTCAGACGCGAAGGCGCGCTCCGGCTCCCGCAACCGCGGATAGCCCTGAGCGCTCTCCTGACAACGTCGCGACTCCGGTCGTCTTCATCGCCAGCGAAGGAACGGACTGGCTCAACGGCCAGGTGATCTCCGCCGCGGGCTTCCGCATCGGGCTGTACAACACGCCGGAGCCTATCAAGGAGCTTCAGAGCAACGCGCCCTGGAGCCTGGATGACGCCTTTACCCACATGGAGCGTTCATTCCGCCAAGCGCTCTCCGGTGAAATGGCATTTGGAGGCCGGCCACGTGAGGTGGCGCCACCGCCAGGCTCAGAGAGCGAGACGAAGGAGTAGCATGCCAACACAAACACGCGACGCCGCTATCGTCGGCATCTATGAGTACCCGCTGCGCAAGGCGCCCGGCATCACTCCCCTCCAGATCAAGGCCGAGTCCGCCGCGAAAGCGCTGGAGGAGGCCGGCCTCACATGGAGCGACGTCGACGCCATCTATGACGCCGGCGACGGCGGCGCGGGCGGCATGTCCGGCCTGAGCATCGCCGAGTACTTCAACATCAAGCCCAACGTGATCGATACCACGTCCGTCGGCGGCAGCTCGTACGAGTTCCACGCCGCGCACGCCAAGCGCGACATCGCCGCCGGCAAGGCGAAGGTCGCGCTGCTCACCTACGGCTCGACGGCCCACAGCCAGCAGTTCAGCATCGGCACCGGCGGCCGCATGGGGGGAGGACCGCCGAGCCCGCTGGGCAACATGGAGGGCTCTTGGGGCATGACGCTCATCTCCAACTATGCGCTGGTCGCACGACGCCACATGCACGAGTACGGCACGACGAGCGAGCAGCTCGCCGAGATCTCTGTGACCACGCGCTTCCACGCGATGCGGAACCCCGACGCGAAGAAGGGGATGGAAGACCTGGAACTCCTGCCCGGCGCCCGCGAGATTACGATCGATGACGTCTTGTCGTCGCGCATGATCGCCGACCCGCTGCATCTGCTGGAGTCGTGCATCATCTCGGACGGCGGCGGCGCTGTGGTCATCGCGTCAGCCGATGTCGCTCGCGACACGAAGAAGACGCCGGTCTGGGTCTTGGGCGCCGGAGAGGCGACCAAGTACCCCGAGAGCGGCGGCGACATCACGACCAGCGCGGCCGCGCAGTCAGCGCCCACGGCGTTCGGCGAAGCGGGCGTCACGCCCGACGAGATCGAGATCGCGATGATCTACGACTCGTTCACGATCACGGTGCTCACGCTGCTGGAAGACCTGGGCTTCTGCAAGAAGGGCGAGGGCGGCGCCTACGTGGAGGGCGGGAAGCTGCGGTTCGACCAAGCGGGCGCTCCCGCACTCAACACGGACGGCGGCGGACTTTCGTCGAACCACCCCGGCATGCGAGGCCTGTTCCTCCTCACCGAGGCCACCCGACAGCTGCGCGGCGAGTCTTCGTCGCAGGTTCCGGACGCTAA
>JADFRJ010000112.1 GCA_022561355.1 Chloroflexota bacterium
CCTTGGCCTTCGCTTCCACCGCATCCGGGTCGACGCCGAAGAGGCGCATCTCGGCGCCAAGGCCGCGGTCGTTGTCGTCGGACAGGCCGCCGAACCAGGGATGGCCGTCGTAGGTGTGGTCGGCGTGGAGCATCAGCTCCTGGTCGAGGACCCGGATCGCGGCGAAATCGGCGTCGAAGTAGTGGATCGCCGCGTCCAACACGTTAGTGTAGAACGAAATCGAGCGAGGGATGTCGCGCACGATCAGGTTGACGCAGAACTGAGGGAGCCGACGGCCGTACTCGGCGGCGGACATCCACGGCTCGCCTTGCCTCTTCTTCGTCATGGCCCGCTCCTTCCAGGTCCGAGGTGGTACGGAGATGACGGCAGTATAGCGCGGCGTCGAAGCCGCCCAGCCTCGTCTTCTGTGGCGGACCTAACACAGCTCGCCTTCCGCCGCTCCTTCTGTCTTGTCCGCCTCACACGATACAGCTATGCTGAGCGTATCCAGCGGACCAGCCTGAGAGGAGCCTCAGCAATGGCAGACGCCAGCGTAGTCCTGATTAGTATCGCACCAGGGCAGCCGGGCGACGGCAAGCCCGCCGAGGCCGTCGATGTCGCCACGGCGGTCGCGGGCAAGGGCCTGGAGGGCGACCGCTACTTCGGGCACGACCACGACAGCCAGGTGACGCTGATCGAAGCGGAAGCGATCGATGCTATGGCAAACGATGCCGGGCTGGAGCTGGCGTACGGCGAGGCGCGCCGCAACATCGTCACGCGTGGCGTTGCGCTGAACGACCTCCTCGGCAAGGAGTTCACGGTCGGCGGCGTGAGAATGCGAGGCGCGCGTCTGAGCGAGCCCTGCCAGCACCTGGCTAGCCTGACCGATCAGAAGGTCGTCAAGGGCTTGGTGCACAAAGGCGGCCTCAAGGCTCAGATCTTGACCGACGGCGAGATCCGCATCGGCGATAGCGTACAGATCTAGGGGCGCTCGTTGAACGTCTCTACAGCCACGTAGCCTCCATCATGTCAACCATCCTCCGCGTCAACATGGCCAGCCTGGCCGCTTCTCAGGAGGAGGCGCCGCAGGAGTACGCGACGCTGGGCGGGCGGGCGTTGACGTCGCGGATTGGGCTGCGCGAAGGGACGCCGGACTGCGACCCGCTGGGGCCGGACAACAAGCTGGTGCTGGCGCCTGGGCTGCTGGGCGGCACGGCTGCGACGACGTCCGGCAGGACGTCGTTCGGAGGCAAGAGCCCGCTGATGGGCGGCTGCAAGGAGGCGAACGTGGGCGGCACGTTGGGCCACCGGCTGTCACGCTTGGGCATCAAGGCGACGATTATCGAGGGCGCACCGCCGGATGATGCTTGGCGCGTGCTGTACATCGACAGCTCAGGAGCGCGGCTGGAGGCCGCTCCCGATGGCCTCGCCGGCCTCGGTACGTACGACACCGTCGAACGGCTGCTCGGCGACAACGAGCGAACGACGAACGTCGTGTGCATCGGGCCGGCGGGCGAGCAGCAGCTCGGCGCGGCTTCGATCGCCGTGAACGACCCTGAGGGCCGGCCCACGCGGCACGCGGCGCGGGGCGGCCTGGGCGCGCTGATGGGCGCGAAGCGGCTGAAGGCGATCGTCGTGAGCGACGATGGGGCGAAGAATGTGGAGGCGGTCGATAAGCAAGGCTATCGCGAGCTGGTCCTCGGCTTCTCGAAGACGACGCTGGAGGACCCGCGCACGAAGAACATGAGCGCGACCGGCACGGCCGGCGTTCTTGGCTACGTCAATCGCGAACAGGTCGCCAGCCTACCTACGAGGAACCATCACTTCGGGACGTTCGCGGGCGCGGAGCAGCTGAGCGGCCAGCACATCGCTGAGCTGGCGCCGGAGCGCGGCGGCAAGATGTTGCCCTGCATGGCAGGCTGCATCATCAAGTGCGCGATCCTGTTCAACGACGCGCAGGGCGAACACCTCACCACCGCGCTCGAGTTTGAAACGATCACTCTGCTCGGCTCGAACCTGGAGATCGACGATATTGACGCGGTAGCGCGCATGGACCGGCTCTGCGACGACCTCGGCCTCGACACGATCGATACGGGGAACGCGTTTGGGCTGGCGATGGAGGCCGGCGTGCTGGAGTTCGGCGACTGGAAGGCGGCCATCGGCCTGTTCGACGAGATCCGCAACGGCACGGAGTTGGGCAAGGTGCTCGGCAGTGGCGTCGTAGCCGCCGCGAAGCACTTCGGCATTGAGCGCGTGCCCGCCGTGAAGGGCATGGGGTTGCCGGCCTGGGAGCCGCGCACGCTGAAGGCGATGGGCGTGACGTACGCGACGAGCCCGCAAGGCGCGGACCACACGGCCGGGCTGGTGACGGCTCGCGGCGTGACCGATGAGACGTACCTGAAGGCGTCGCGGCACGAGCAGGTGCTGCAGGCCGCGGTCGATTCCGTGGGACTGTGCCAGTTCTCGAACCCTCCGGCCGAGGATATGGCGAAGTTCGTCAGCGCCCAACACGGTATGTCGTGGACGGCCGACGATGCGATGGCGCTAGGGAAGCAGTGCCTGCTGGACGAGCGCGACTTCAATCAGCGGGCCGGGTTCGGCCGCGACTCGGACGAGATCCCGGCGTTCCTGCGCACGGAGGCGATCGCGACCAAGGACGGTGACGCTGTGTTCGACCTATCGGACGAGCTGATCGATAGTTTCTGGGACGGACTGTAGACACACGCCGCAGTAAATATACGCTGCAAGGGAGGACACAATGGCTGAATTCAAGACGGTAGCGAAGGTCTCCGACGTGGAGCCGGGTTCGCTGAAGCACGTAGAGCTGGACATGGAGACGGAGATCTGTCTGGCCAACGTCGATGGGACGATCTACGCGATCAACGGGCAGTGCTCGCACGAGGGTGGCCCGCTGGGCGAAGGCGACCTGGACGGGACGACCGTGACGTGCCCCTGGCACTCAGGTGAGTTCAACGTGACGACGGGCGAAGTTGAAGGCCCGCCGCCGGACGGGCCTGTCACCAAGTACGAGGTCCGCATTGAGGGTGACGACATCCAGGTCGCGGTAGGGGATTAACGTCGCCCGCCTAGGGGTTTTCGCCGGTTGACGCGATATTTTGCGTGGCGTACACTTTACGTACAACTGAATACGTGCCGCAGTCTGACTGCGGCGACACACAACTCATCCAGAGTGGTGGAGGGTCCGGCCCGACGAAGCCCAGCAACCGGTCCGCCCAGCGGACGCGGTGCCAACTCCGACCTCTGTACGACAGAGGAAAGATGAGCGAGCAGGTTCGCGACTTCTCCACCACGAGAAGTCGTTTTCTGTGTATTCGACATGACTGAAGCAAGCGCGTTAGTAGCGGTGATCGGCGGCTCCGGCTTTTACGAGCTGGAAGGGCTGCTGGACGTCCAAGAACATCGCACGGAGACGCCGTTCGGCGCCCCCAGCGACGTGATCGTCCTCGGCACGCTTGAAGGCGTACGGATGGCGTTCCTGCCTCGCCACGGCGTTGGGCATCGCATTCTGCCGGCGGAGCTGCCGGCGCGGGCCAACGTCTGGGCGCTGAAACGGCTGGGCGTGGAGCGCATCATCGCCGTGAGCGCGGTAGGCAGCCTGCGCGAGGAGATTGAGCCTCTGCACTTCGTCGTGCCGGACCAGTTGATCGACCGCACGCGCGGCAGGCCCAGCACGTTCTTCGGCGACGGACTGGTCGCGCACATTGCGTTCGATCAGCCGTTCTGCGCCGACCTGAGTGCCGTACTGGTGTCATCGGCGGAGCAGGCCGGCGCGACGGTGCACAAGGGCGGAACGGGCGTCGTCATCGAAGGCCCCGCGTTCTCCACGAAGAGCGAATCACATCTCTATCAGTCCTGGGGCGCCGGCATCATCGGTATGACGGCGCTACCCGAGGCGAAGCTCGCCCGCGAAGCAGAGATCTGCTACGCGGGGCTCTCGCTCGTGACCGACTACGACACGTGGCGCGAGAGCAGCGAGCCGGTTACCGGCGAGATGATCATCGCGAACCTGACGCGCAACGTGGACATGGCGAAGCGCATCGTGGTGGAGGCCGTGCGCGGCATGCCCACGGCGCGCGCTTGCTCGTGCGGCTCCGCGCTGGCGAACGCGCTGGTGACGGCGCCCGATCTGGTGCCGGACCGTGTGAAGCGAGACCTGGCCCCAATCATCGAGCGATACATGCCGGTAGGAGCGACAGCGTAATGGCCGACCGGCCGGTCACGGCACAGCCCGTCACGCGCGACCAGACAGACTACGTGGTGCGCTCGCTGAGTGACCCAGATGAGATCCGCGAGCTGCTGGCACCGCATCGTGCCTACGCCGCGTACGCCATCGGCCAGTTGCAGCCGGGCCTGATCGAAAAGACGGAATGGCACCTCGCGCGGGGGGCAGCGGGCGAAGCGCTGCTGTTGCATTCGCAAGGAGGCCTCGGAAACGCGCTCTTCACGCTAGGCGCTGGCGAGCCGCTAGAGGCCGTGCTGCGGATCTACCCCGGGCCTCGCCACACGTTTCTCACGTGCCAGACGAGTCAGCGGGAGGCCGCGCTGCGGCACTTTGTGCTGCCGGAGGCCTCCGCAATGGCGCGCCTGCACGTCGACCGAGAACGATTTCAGCCGTCAGAGGGTGACGTGCGGAGACTATCAGGACGCGAGGTGCACCGGATCAACAGCCTCTATCGCGCCGATGGCACAGTCGCGTTCTACACGGCGGCGAACATCGATCGAGCGGTCTACTATGGCGCGTTTGAGGACGGACGCATGGTGGCCGTTGCCGGCACGCATGTGGTGTCGGCGCTGGATGAGATCGGTGTGGTCGGCAACGTGTTTACGCATCCGCTGTACCGAGGCATGGGCTTCGGCCGCATGGTGACGAGCGCCGTCACGCGCGAAGTGCTTGAGAGCTGCCGTGAGGCCGTGCTGAGCGTGGAACCGGCCAATCTGGCCGCGGTGCGCGCGTATGAGCGATTGGGTTTTCACGAAGTAGCGCGTCTGATCGAAGGGCCCGCCGTTGGGCGGGACTTCGGCCCGGGCGCGTTCGTCCGCCGCCGCTGGGCTGCCATTCGCGGCCGGCGGTACGGTGGAGAGCTTGTCAGTCTATCGACCTAGGATCGGAGAGGGAGGGAACAGTTGACGACAGCAGAAGCATCGGCGAAAGGGGACATCCGGGACCCCAGTTTGGCGGAGGAGGGCGTACGCCGGATCGAATGGGCGGAGCGCGAAATGCCCGTCATGCGCACCATTCGCGAGCGGTTCGCGAAGGACAAGCCGCTGAAGGGCGTGCGCCTGGCGGGCTGCCTGCACATCACGACCGAGACGGCCAACCTGGCCATCGCGCTGCGTGACGGCGGCGCTGACCTGGTGATGTGCGCCAGCAACCCGCTGAGCACGCAGGACGACGTTGCGGCGGCGCTGACGGTCGAATACGGCATCCCAATCTACGCGATCAAAGGCGAGGACGACGATACGTACTACAAGCACCTCCACGCGGCGCTGGACTCGAAGCCACAGATGACGATGGACGACGGGGCCGACTTGGTGGCGACGATCCATCAGAAGCGCCGTGAACTGCTCGACACCGTCGTTGGCGGCACGGAGGAGACGACTACGGGTGTGATTCGGCTGAAGGCGATGGCCAAAGACGGCGCGCTCGGCTACCCGATTATCGCCGTGAACGAGGCGAACACGAAGCACCTGTTCGACAACCGCTACGGCACCGGGCAGAGCACGTTGGACGGCATCACGCGCGCGACGAACATCCTCTACGCCGGCAAGAACGTCGTCGTCGTAGGGTACGGCTGGTGTGGCCGCGGTGTGTCGATGCGCGCGCGCGGCATGGGCGCGAAGGTGATCGTCATCGAAGTCGACGCGCTGCGGGCGCTGGAGGCGGTGATGGACGGCTTCCAGGTGATGCCGATGCTCGAGGCAGCGAAGATCGGTGACATCTTCATCAGCGTCACGGGTGACATCCACGCGATCGATGGGCACCACATGGAAGTGATGAAGGACGGGGCGATCATCGCGAACTCCGGCCACTTCAACGTCGAGCTGAACATCGAGGCGCTGGCGGCGATGGCCGAGGGCCGCCGCCAGGTGCGCCCCTACGTCGAGGAGTTCAAGATGGCCGATGGCCGGAACCTCTACTTGCTGGCCGAGGGCCGGCTGATTAACCTGGCGGCGGCGGAAGGACACCCGGCGAGCGTGATGGACATGAGCTTCGCCAACCAGGCGCTCAGCATCGAGCACCTGGTGCTGCAGGAGAAGCCGCTGGCCCCCGAGGTCTACGACGTGCCGAAGGTGATCGACGACGAGATCGCGAGCCTGAAACTGGCGGCCATCGGCATCCAGATCGACGAACTGACCGAAGAGCAGAAAACGTACCTGTCGAGCTGGGAAACCGGCACCTAGCACAATTAGCAAGGAGTGATTCGATGAGCGGCTCGACCTTTATGACCTCCCCCTCACTGTTCCTGACATCGGAATCGGTGACGGAGGGGCACCCCGACAAGCTGTGTGACCAGGTGTCGGACGCGATTCTGGATGCGATCATTGGCCAGGACCCGGACGCGCGCGTCGCCTGCGAGACCGCCGTCACGACGGGCCTGGTGCTGGTAACCGGCGAGATCACAACCGATTGCTACGTCGACATGCAGGCAGTCGTCAGAGACACCGTCCGCGACATCGGATATACGAACGCTGACTACGGCTTCGATTTCCAAACATGTGGCGTCATCATCTCTGTCAAGGAGCAGTCGCGAGACATCGCGCAGGGTGTCGACCGCTCATCGGATCAGCTTGAGCAAGGGGCGGGAGACCAGGGCATGATGATCGGGTTCGCTTGTAAGGAGACGCCGGAGCTGATGCCGCTCTCCATCTCGCTGGCGCACAAGCTGTGCCGCCGCCTGGCTCAGGTGCGCAAGGACGGCGTTCTCGACTACTTGAGGCCCGATGGCAAGTCGCAGGTGACCGTGGAGTACGAACGCGGGAAGCCGAAGCGCATCGATACCGTGGTGATCTCCACGCAGCATGACGCTGACGTCTCGCACGAACAGATCGCCAAGGACATCAAGGATGTGGTAATCAACGAGGTGATCCCGCCGGAGCTGCTGGACGACAAGACGCGCGTGTTGGTGAACCCGACCGGCCGCTTCGTCGTGGGAGGCCCGATGGGCGACGCCGGCCTGACGGGCCGCAAGATCATCGTCGATACGTACGGTGGTGTGGCGCGGCACGGCGGCGGCGCCTTCTCCGGCAAGGACCCCTCGAAGGTGGACCGTTCGGCGGCCTATGCGGCGCGCTACGTCGCGAAGAACGCGGTTGCCGCCGGCC
>JADFRJ010000113.1 GCA_022561355.1 Chloroflexota bacterium
GTTCCCCTGGACGAGGACGCGTGTCGCTTGATCGAGAAGTACGCTCATTTGGTCTCCAAAGGGTCAGGGGTCAGGGGTCGAGGGTCAGGATCGATTAGGTACTCGCCGTGTTCGTCGCCTATCCGACGGGGCTCTCGGCCGCCGGCTCGCTCCTTCGCGCGAAGCGAACGGATGAGGCCGAACAGCACATTGCCGGCCTCGAAAACTAGTTGGTCAATCTCATGAAACTCATCTGCCTCTAGCAGGCCTGCGTCATGCATGAATAGAAGGTGATACTCTGTCTCTGCCAAGGACCCGCGGGCGATGTCCAGAAAGCGAATGTACTCCTTCAGCGTGCCGCGGCTGTAGCCTTCAGCAATGTTGGCGGCAACTGATACGGCGGATCTCGCGCACTGGCTGCGAAGCCAGCCTTCGGTACGGGCTAATCGTCGAGTGGCGCGGAAGACGGCGAGTGCCAACTGGTGGCTCCGCTGCCAGGCTAGCAGCTGTTGATAGCCGCGACCCTTGACCCCCGACCCCTGACCCTCCGTCATCGTCGCCGCTTCTTGGCCTTCGAGCGCGGTCTGCGCTCTGCCAGCCCGCGAGCGTGTTCGTAGGCCGCCTTCACGGCCGCGAGCGTCGGCTCCAGATCGTCCTTGTTCTGCAGATTGAGGCGCGTCCAGTCATCGGTGCCGCGCCCCTGCGGCCCCTGGAAGAGCGCACCCACCTGCTGGTCGAGGAACGCCTGCCGCACCTTGTCGGACAGCTTCGCGACAATACCGTCCGCCACCCAGAACGCAAACATACGCCCGCGCACGAAGTACGAGACCGTCCCCATCATGTCCTGAGGCTTAACTTCGCCCCGGGCCAGAATGTCGGCTTCTACTTTTTCGCGCAGGGCTGCGTCTACGGCCATATCAGGCCCATCATACGAAGAATGCGCGGGGAACGCTAACGCGTCGTCGCGTGCTTGCTAGCCCGCCGGCGCCGGGCGTTAGAGTTCGCGGCGCAGTTGGCGGACACCCGGGCACTTGTAAGCCGCTTCGAAGTCTGGATGAACCCGCTCCTCCACGACCTGGTAGCCGGCCTTCTCGTAAGCCCGCTGGGCGTTGTCGTTGCCGATGAACACGCCGATCTCGCCGATGGTCGCGCCTCTAGCCCTGCCGCGCTCCATCTGCTCCTCCAGCAGCCTGTCCACCAGGCCGCGACGCCGGAACTCGGGCCTCGTCGCCACGTTCTCCGTGATCCAGGCGCCGGGAGCGTGTTCCGTCCCGACCAAGGTAATCGAGCCGGCGCGCTTCCAGCCGGCGGTGATCTCCGCTTCGGTCATGTTTAGTGCCTGGGCGGCTTCCGTGATGCCCTGCTCGAGCGCCGATTCAGCCGCGAAGTAGCCCGTCATCGCGGCCGCGGGCGCGCCGTCGACCTCGGCGATGATGAACCCCTGATAGCTACCGAAATGCTTGGACTCCGTCGTCGCGAGCGCCTCAAGAAAGCGCAGCGTGTCCTCCTCTGATCCGCCGATGAAGAGGTCCCACATGCCCTTCTCCAGATGCGAGCGGAACGCCGTGAGCTGCACCCAGGCGATGAACGGCACGTGCTCCTCTCGCGCGTCGATGATCTTGACGTCGGTTGCTTCTCTGACCATGGGAGTCCTCCTGGCATGTTGGGGCCGGGTTCTCTGCGACCGCCGTAACGATACCAGAATCGGAGGCGCGACTTCGAGCTAGCTGCCCCGCAGCCTGCGAACGCCGAGTAGCAGACCTGCACCCAGTACGCCTACTGCGGTAGCGATCGCAGCGAAGATAGGCAAGCTCGAGTCGTTGTCGGAACCAGAACCTGTTGCTGGGAGTTGTGGGGCGCTGGGTGTCACTGTGAGGGCTGGCGTGTCGCCAGATTGCTCCGGCTCGCGGACGATCTGGCGGACCTCTTCGATCCGCTCCTGCCATACATCTGTGTCTCTGACCCGGCCTGAGCCTGTGCAAGCGCCCGTGCGCAGATTCCCCTCCCAGTGGCTGAGAAACAGTAGGTACTGTTGCCCGACCGAGTCAGGGTCAAACGTATCGCAGTCCGAGCCCAACCCAAATTGTTGGATGTGGAAGCGGTCAGGTCCCAGCCCCTTCAAGTACTCGTCCGCATCCAGTGTCAGGTCATACTCATAAGGAAACGTGGTGGGATCTCGCTCTACCTGGTCGATCTGCTGGACCGTACCCAGGACGACGAGCTCCGCCCGCGCGACGAGCTCCTCCAGCGTTGGCTGCAGGCAACTACACGCATGCGCATCGCCGCTGCCAACGAACGGCCAGATACTAGCCACCAATGCGATTGCCAACAGAAAACGAGCCGCCATGGTGTACCTCCGAACGGCCCTATTGTAGCAGAGGTGTGTGTGGGGTTGCGCTAGCCCGCCGCTTCGACGGCCTTTGCGGCCGCCTCGCCGAGGTCGCTGGCGCGGATCACGGGCAGGCCGGATTCGCTCAAGATGCGCTCGCCCTCTTCCAGGTTCGTGCCGTCCAGCCTGACGATGACGGGGACCTTGATGTCCAGCTCCTTGTGCGCGTCGACGACGCCCTGTGCGATGATGTCGACTTTCGCCATGCCGCCGAAGATGTTGATCAGCACCGCCTGCACAGTGTCGTCGGCCGTGAGGATGCGGAACGCGTTCACCACGCGCTCCACGTCGTTCACCGTGCCGATGTCCAGGAAGTTCGCCGGCTCGCCGCCCGCGAGCATGATGCTGTCCATTGTCGACATCGCCAGGCCCGCGCCGTTCACCACGCAGCCGATGTTGCCATCCAGCCTCACATAGCCACCGATGCCCAGTTCTAGCGCCTCCACCTCCAGCGGGTCCTCCTCATCGGGGTCGCGCATAGCGGCGATGTCGTCGTGCCGGAACAGGGCGTTGTCGTCGAACGTCACCTTCGCGTCGATCGCGAGCAGGCTGCCTGCCTTCGTCACCACCAGCGGGTTGATCTCGATGAGCGAGGCGTCCTTCGCGATGAAGCACTCGTAGAGGTTGCCGATCAGCTTGACCGCCGGCCGCAACAAATCGCCGTCCAGCCCCAGCGCGAACGCGATCTCGCGGCCAGCGTATGGCTGGAAACCCGCCGCCGGTTCGATCGCGACGCGCTTGATCGCCTCGGGGTTGGTTGATGCGACCTCCTCGATCTCCATGCCGCCGGACGCGCTCCCGATGATCGTCACGCCGCCGGCCGCGTTGTCGATCAGGATCGATAGGTACAGTTCGCGCTCTATCTGCGTCTGCTCTTCGACGATGACGCGCCGCACCAGACTGCCTGCCTCGCCCGTCTGATGCGTCACCAGCGTCATCCCGATGATGTCGCCCGCGACCTGCTCCGCCTCCTCCGGTGTGTCGGCCATCTTGACGCCGCCGCCCTTGCCTCGCCCGCCCGCGTGAATCTGCGCCTTGACGACGACCGGCTTGCCCAGCTCTTCCGCGGCCGCTTTGGCCTCCTCCGGCGTCGTAGCCGTGCGGCTGTTGGGCACCGGCACGCCGAACTCGCCTAGCAGCTTCTTGGCTTGGAATTCGTGTATGCGCATGCTCCAGCATGATAGACGCTGCCAGCATGGGCGTCTATCCGAAAACAGGAAACTGCGGATTGGAGTTTGTCGGGAATGATGCGCTCAGCCAGTTGAGCAGGCAGTACGTCTGTTTTTACCCACGAATGCAGAAGAGATTTGGCTCTAAGGCGAGAAACGCGTCAGTTGTAATACAGGCCTCCTCCGGAGCGAGAGGAATCTCGAGTGACGCATAGATCGTGAACGAACTGCCGTCAGACTCGTACCAATACCCATAGCGCAGAGCTCTGCCACGCGGATCGGCCAACGTGTCCGGGTCGAGTTGACCGATGAACACACAGAGCTGACCAAGGGCGGTGTAGGCGCAGCCGACATCCGCGCTGCCATCCGTGGTCGGGAGCAGACCCGTGCGGTTCTCATAGTCGGCGAGCACGGCCGCGATGTCCGACAAGTCCTGTCGCCTTGTCGCGTCGCGTTCCTCAGCACCGGGCTCTACGTATGCACTGAAGTCCGCGCCGTCACCACCCCCGGGCGGCACCTGCACCACGTTGGCGATGAGCGTCACGGCGTCATCATCCAAGTAAATCTGGTCGGATGTCGCGCTCGGAAAACGCCCTCGCAGGATGTCGAATACTTCGGTGCCGGCGGGATGGTCTTTGATAATGAACACGGTTCCTCTATCCGAAGCTGGTTGGAACGTCAACAGCTCTCGGGCCACTTTCGTGTATCGATACTCCAGAACGAAGGGGTTGCCATCTCCCTGATAGCTTAAGTATGTGAGTGTGTCCGCGGCCCAATCTCCTGCGGCGGCGTACACCATGTTTTCCCCAGCGGCGTCATGGATATATCGTCCCACCACAGACGTCTCCGGAAAGAACCCGAACTGCGTCCTACGATTGGGGCCTAAATAACTGTGAAATATTGAGTACGCAGTCAGGAGCAGGACACTTACCAAGATGAGGCTAAACAGCTGCTCGTAGCGAGGGAACGCCTGTCGAAGCCAGCGCCACGCCTCGTATAAGAAGACAGCGGCGAATGCCGTGACGGGCAATATGGTACCAATTGCTCTGTTTCCGTTCGGGGAGCTCGAGATGCCAACTGCTAGGCTGAATGCCAGCACGGCAAGCAGCAAGAAGTAGCTACGCTGCCGAACACGAAGCAGCGCAAGAATGAGGCCCAACGTAAAGAATACAGAGATCGGTAGATCCAACAGCGGCTCTTTCACGAAGAAGTCGGCGCCGCCCGCCCGGAAATTGTACATGAGCAAGGCATCTTTCACGTTGGCAAAGAGAGGTTCCAGGCTTCCTGCATCTTCGATCTTGTTTCCTATCCAGAGGAAACTCCCCCTCCTTGTGAACTCGTCCCAATGATTCAGGGCGTACCAACCAAGCGGGGCGAAAGAAGCTAAGAACGCGGCGGCGAACGCGCCAAGGTGTAAGAAGTGGGTCCTGATAAATGAGGGTGTTCTCAAGAGTTCGTAGACTATGAGCGCGGCGGCGGCGAATGGAAGCACTCTCGCCGCGTCGTAGGTGTAGAGGCTAAGCCCAAGTGCAACCCCAGCCAGCACGAAGTCTCGCATTCGCCGCTCCTCCAAGGCCTTGGTCAGGAAGTAGAAGACCAAGGCCACGAACAGCGGGACCAATATCGTTCTCCAGCCCACCCTGCCAAACGTAAGATGCCAGCCTGAGATACTCAGAAAGAACGTTGCTATCAGTGCCAGACGCGTATCGAACAGTCGCCTCATCAGAAGATAGAACGCGCCAAGCGTAGCGATTCCTATGGTCACTGCAGTAATCTGGATGGCGAATTGCGTTTGGCCGAAGAGCAATTGAGACAACGCGACCATGTAGTGGAACATTGTCTCCCGCCCCCATGCCTCTGCTACGTACGGGGCGAAGTCCAGGCCGTTGGTGATTCTGATGGCATGGAGGCCGTTCCAGGCGGCATCGTGATTAAGCCCTGGAGGGATGCTGTCGAGTCTGTACAAACGGAAGAAGATGCCGACGGCGATAACCGCCAGAAACAGTACAACTTCAGTTCGAGGGCCAATCGCCCCACCTTGAACGTCGGCTTCATCCCCTAGCGCTAGAGTGTCCGCCGCGACGCGCATCCCTTGCCAGATGCCAACGAGGAAGATGGCAAGCGCGAGGCCCCAGAAGATCAGGCCCCAACTGACATCTTCTCGCTCTACGAGTAGATATTGCGCGATGACGCCTAGAGTGAGTGCTGCGACGACGGCCGCAACTACAGCCAGTTTGGACCAATCAACTCTGGAGCAAACCATCGCGCCACCCCTTGACCGGCCGGTGCGTCAGCCACACCAGGACCTGGCGTATTTGGGCATCACCCAACTACAAACTGCAAGGTCTAACTAACATAACACAAGAACGACAGGCGCCGCCGTTCACCCTTAGAGAAAGTAGTGATATACTAGGCGCCGATGGTACTCGTGCCCCCGCAAGACCATCCCGCGGACGCTCGTCCGATGGCTCCCGCTCCTCCTCGTCTTCGTCACTATTGCCGGCATTGCTCTGCTATTGGGCCGAAGCGCTGGCTCTGTCGGCGCCAGCGGCGGCGCTATCGCCATCGATGGCGGGCACGATCACACGTGCGCCGTGCTGGAAGACGGCGGCGTGCAGTGCTGGGGCCAAAATACGTCCGGCCAACTCGGGGACGGCACGCTGGAGGCGAGCACTACGCCGGTAGACGTCTGCGCCGCGGGCAGCGGCCCGGCCTGCGTCGGTGGATCGCGGCTTGAGGGCATCGTCGATGTCGCGGCAGGTTTCGCCCACACCTGCGCTCTTACCGATCAGGGCGGCGTCCTCTGCTGGGGCACCGGCGGCGGAGACATCTATCTGAACTCCCAGGTCGCCGCAAACAAGACCTGCTACAACGAGGCAGTGGAAAACGCGTTGACTGTGGTGGAGAAATTGTCCGCTGCTGCGGACTAGTTGATCCTATCCCGGAAACGAGAAGGGACATTTTGTAATACTTGTTTTGCTGTAATATTGGATAAGGTAGTTGTTAATGAAAAAGTTCTTTGTTGACTTTCAGCATTATTATAATTAATACTAGTTTCTATATTAATAGGTTTATCTGAAGGACTTGAACAGAAATTGTAAATAGGAGAGACAGTTGAATTTCCAATAGTTACAGATTTATTTACTTGGCAATCTTCAATAATTAACATTTTATCATTAAGCACTTGACAAGTGCTCAAATGTTCACTATATTAGTAGTGAACAATTGAGCACTATTAAAATGAAAAAACAACTTACAGACAGACAAAACGAAATTCTGATTTTCATAAAAGAATTTGTTAGAGAGAATGGCTACCCGCCAACTCTTAGAGAAATCGGCAAGGGATTTCAAATATCTTCTACATTTGGAGTAAAGAGGCATCTCGATGCACTTGAGAAAAAAGGATACGTGAATGTGGAAAGTAATGCAAGCAGAGGTATTCGCGTAATTCGTGATGAAGAGGATTTTCCGGATATTTCTGAAAATATTAAAAATGAATTCTTCAATAAAATACCGATTGTTGGAAGAGTTGCTGCCGGTTCACCGATCCTTGCTATGGAAAACATAGATGGCTCGGTTATTATCGATCCCTCGTTCATTAAAAAAACTGAAGATGCTTTTGCTCTTAGAGTACAGGGTGATAGCATGATAAATGTCGGAATATTTGAAGGTGATTTGGTGATCGTTTCGCCAAACGACAAAGGTACGGACGGTGATATCATTGTTGCAATGCTTGATGATGAAGTTACCGTTAAATCGTTGGAACTAAAAAATGGAAAAA
>JADFRJ010000114.1 GCA_022561355.1 Chloroflexota bacterium
CAGATCGCGCCGGAGCGCGAACACGACGTAACGGACTTGACGGGGAGTTACCTGAATCTAATTGTTTCACGTGAAACACATAAGACTATGGCACCGGATCGTAGCCTGGCGTGTGGAGCGGGTGACACTTAGCCAACCGGCGTATGGTTAGCCACGAGCCGCGCAGGAGGCCGTGTTTTTCGACTGCTTCGTAGCTGTAGTGCGAACAGGTAGGTTCGAAGCGGCAGGCGTTCGGCAGAATGGGCGAGATAAGCCACTGGTAGCCGCGGATCGCGGACAAGGCCAGCGTTTTCACGAAACGGCCTCCTCCAGCAATTCGGCGCGCTCCAGCATCGCGCGCATCGCCTCCCGTATCTGAGCGTAGCTTGAGTGGGCGATGCTCACTCGGGAGTTGAACACGATATCCCATCCTGGCGCGATGCTAAGCGAACCGATAGCTTCACGCATGCGACGCCGGACTCGATTGCGCGTCACTGCGTTGCCGACTGCCTTTGACGTCGTGAACCCGAACCGGCTAAGCGGTTCATTCGTGCGCAAGGCCCGCATAATGAGCAGATCGCTACGATATGGCCTGCCTCGCCGGTAGACCATCGCGAACTCTTGGCGCTGTCGTAGACGCTGCGCTCGAAGCATGGCCGAACCGACTAAGACCGGAGCGGTGGCAGAGCGCTAGACAGATAGCCGCTTACGGCCCTTTCGGCGGCGCGCTTGCAGCACGTTACGCCCTCCCGGGCTACTCATTCTAGCCCGGAAGCCATGGGTCCGCTTCCGCGGAATCCGCTTCGGTTGATATGTACGCTTTGGCACACGATTGCCCTTTCCGTAACTCTCAAACAGTATAGGGAAGCATGCCACTCTGGGTCAATTCGCTCACGAGTGTAGGGCGGCCTCTCTTCCCTATTTGTGATCGTGCGCACATAGCCGTTAAACCAAGACTTATCAGCAGAATTATGCATCCTCCGGCATATAAAGCAAGTTACAGGGCTATACCGCCCTGCTGGTTCCCCTCCGTTCTTCGGGCTGGAGTACTGGTCTCCTTGCGCTGCACGGCCATAAGACGTAAGATGGAGGGACATTAGCACTCTCGCCGAGAGAGTGCTAACTTGTCGACGTAAGGTTCGCATATCCAAGGAGGGCACATAGCATGGCAACGGCGACCAAGAGCAAAAGCAAGACAAAGCTGGTTCCACTAGGCGACCGATTGGTGATTAAGCCTCTTGTCCAAGAGGAAGTGCTATCCAGCGGGTTGGTAATCCCCGACACGGCGAAGGAGAAGCCGCAGCAGGGCGAGGTCCTAGCTGCTGGCCCAGGCCGCCAGGACGACGACGGCAAGCGCATCGCGATGGACGTCGAAGTCGGCGACATCGTGCTGTACGCGAAGTACTCCGGCCAGGAGATCAAGATCGACCGTGAGGAATACATCGTCCTCTCCGAGAAGGACGTGCTCTGCAAGGTCAGCTAGCCTGACCTCACGTATAAGGAGGAACCAAGCCAATGGCGAAACAGATCATCTTTGATGAAGAGGCGCGACGCTCCCTGCGGGAGGGCGTCGACCAGCTCGCAAACGCGCTGAAGGTGACCCTGGGCCCACGCGGCCGCAAGGTCATTCTGGACAAGAAGTTCGGCGCGCCGGCCGTTGTCGATGACGGCGTTTCCATCGCGAAAGAGATCGAATTGGCCGACCCATTCGAGAACATGGGCGCCCAGCTCGCGAAGGAGGTCGCCAGTAAGACGAACGACGTCGCTGGCGACGGAACGACTACGGCGACTGTGCTGGCCCAAGCGCTGGTGCGGGAAGGCATGAAGAACGTAGCAGCCGGGGCTAACCCGCTTGCGATGCAGCGCGGTCTCCAACAGGGCGTGACCGCGGTCATCGAGGAGCTGCAGCGGAGGGCCGAGCCCGTGCTGGGCAAGGAGCAGATCGCCCAAGTAGCTTCCAACTCCGCCAACGACGCCGAAATAGGCGATACGATCGCTGAGGTGATGGAGAAGGTCGGCAAGGACGGCGTGATCACGGTTGAAGAGTCGAAGGGCCTCCACCTGGAGACAGAGTTCGTCGAGGGGATGCAGTTCGACCGCGGCTACGTTTCGCCGTACTTTGTAACAAATACGGAACGGATGGAATCAGACCTGGAAGACCCCTACATCCTCATCACCGACAAGAAGATTTCGGCTGTAGCCGACATCCTGCCGGTGCTGGAGCGCGTGCTTCAGGTGACGAAGAACTTCGTCATCATCTGTGAAGACTGCGACGGTGAAGCGTTGGCTACGCTGGTAGTGAACAAGCTGCGCGGCACCATCAACGCCCTGATCGTCAAGGCGCCCGGCTTCGGTGACCGCCGCAAGGCCATGCTGGAAGACATCGCCATCCTGACCGGCGGCACCGTGATCACCGAAGAGATGGGCCGCAAGCTGGACGCGGCGCAGGTAGCAGACCTCGGTCGCGCCCGGCGCGTGACTTCCGGCAAGGATGACACCACGATCATTGAAGGCCGCGGCAGCGACGAGGCGATCCAGGGCCGCATCAAGCAGATCAAGGCCCAGGTAGAGGAGTCCAGCTCCGAGTTCGACCGGGAGAAGCTGCAGGAGCGGCTGGCGAAGCTGGCCGGTGGCGTTGCGATTATCAAAGTCGGCGCCGCCACAGAGGTCGAGCTGAAGGAGAAGAAGCTGCGAGTCGAGGACGCGCTCTCGGCCACGCGCGCTGCGGTTGAGGAAGGCATCGTCCCCGGAGGCGGTATCGCCCTCGTACGTGCCAGCTCTAAGCTCGACAGGCTTGCGAAGAAACTGGAAGGCGACGAGCGCACCGGAGTAACGACGCTCCAGAGCGCGCTGCTGGAGCCGCTCCGCATCATCGCCGAGAACGCAGGCGTGGAGGGCTCGGTCGTCGTCGACAAGATCCAGAAGTCGACGGACCCGAACTTTGGCTACGATGCCGAGCTGGGCGAATACGGAGACCTCATGAAGAGGGGCATCATCGACCCGGTGAAGGTCGTGCGGGCAGGCTTGGAAAACGCCTCCAGCATCGCCTCCATGGTACTCACCACGGAGTCGCTCATAACCGACATCCCAGAGACAACTCCGGCCGGGCCGCCTCCGCCGCCGATGGATTACTAGGTCCTAAGCCTACCGGCAGATACAAGAGGGCCGCCCGCATGGGCGGCCCTCTTCTTTACAACCTTCCATCGCGGCGGTATACTAGAAAGCACAAATAGGTACATACCAGCGACTGAGAGCTTTCGACTCTCAGTCTCTCTTTTTGCAGAGGCGAAATATGGAAGAACACGCTGTACTAGTAACCCAAGAAGGGCTTACCAAGCTCGAGACCGAGTTGGAGCATCTGAAGACGGTCCGCAGGCCGGAAGTCGCGGAGCGGATCCGGCTATCCAAAGAGCTGACCAGCACGCAGAACAACGCCGAATTCGACGACGCGAAAAACGAGCAGGCGTTCGTCGAGGGGCGCATCCTCACGCTTGAGGAGATGATCACCGACGCCACGATCATCGACGAAGAGCACGCCCACCGCGCGAGCCGGGTCGAGGTGGGTTCCAACGTAACCGTCTCTGAGGGCAAGGGCAAGAAGCCGAAGGAATTCCACATCGTCGGCTCCGCCGAGGCCGCTCCGGCCGAAGGACGCATCAGCAACGAGTCGCCGGTGGGCATTGCGCTGCTCGGTAAGCGCGTCGGCGCCGAAGTGCAGGTAAACGTACCTAAGGGCATCCTCCGCTACACCATCACCAAGATCAGCTAAGGGCTTCTGATGGTCGAGTTCTCGACCTCGTTCGAGGCCGCTTGGGAGGGCTTCCTGGCCCTCGATTCACTCCAACTGGTTGGAGACAGCTCCCAGCTGGAATGGACGCACGGGCGGGCGCAGCTCTTGCTGTTTCTCGTCCGTCTCGAAGACAAGGACGCTCTCCAGTACGCCGCCCGCGTGGGCGAGCGCATTGCCAGCATCCCCGGCGTGGAGGTCACGCCCGAAGCCCACTTGCATATGACCGTGAAGGTCGCGGGCTTTCAGGTGATCAAGCGCACGCGCGACGACGACATCGTCCGCCAGGACGTGCCGCGCATTGCCACCAGCGCCCGCGCTCTGCTGATAAACGAGCCGGCATTCGAGGCACGTCTGGGACCGGTCAGCGGCTTCGCGTCAGTAGTATTCCTAGAAGTCTGGGACGGGGGGAGGTTGAGCCAGCTCAACGACCGTTTGCGTGAGTTGATGCCCCAACTCGCCAAGTCGCAAATCGACGGTGCCGGCTTCCTACCGCACCTGAGCATCGCGCGCTTCACCTCCAACGACAGCCTTGCAGAATTGAAGTCCGCACTGGCGGAGCTTCGCGCCGAAGGGCCAGGCCCGACGTTCCCTGTACGACGTGTTGAGTTCACCAAGGCCTGGCTCGCGGAAGAGATGTCTGGCTTCGAGACGCTCGCCAGCTATCCGCTCGCCGCATCGTGACGGCCCCATACCGCGCCGTCATCTTCGATATGGACGGCGTGCTCGTCGACAGCGAGCCGGTGTTTTTCGAGGCCGTGAACGAACTGCTCAAGCCCTCGGGCAAGCGGATCGAGTGGGAAGACTACCAGCAGCTGCTCGGCACGAGCATGTCGCACACGTGGCGCAACGTGTTGGAGATCGTCGGTCTAGACGCCAGCGAGACACGGTCGTTTGTCGGCCGCTACGGCGACACGCTGATCGAGTTGTTACGCCGGCCGCGGTCCCTTATCCAAGGCGTCGAAGCGCTGATCGCGGAGCTGAAGCAGCGGCGCGTTCCGATAGCGGTCGCGACCGCCTCGTGGCAGGCGTGGGTGGAAGCGGTGCTTGGTGAAGGCGCCGGGGTCCCGCTCGACACCTTCGACGCCATCGTCTGGAGAGAGCAGGTCGAGAAGAGCAAGCCCGCGCCTGACCTCTATCTCAAGGCCGCGGAGCTGCTCTCGATACCGCCGGAGCGCTGCATCGCGGTCGAAGACACCGTGCCCGGGATCACGTCGGTGAAGGCGGCCGGCATGTACGCGATCCAGGTGCGCGCCTCCAGCACGGCGCTGCCGCCGATCGACGCAGCGGACGCGGTGATCGATTCGCTGGAGCAGTTTCCGCTCGAACTGCTCGCCACATAGCCGCCAGGTTGCTTTCGCGCGTATCTGCGAGTGTATGATGAGTTACAGTAACTACTCGCTACGCGGACGATACTACTACGTATGAACATCTCTCTGAGCGACGACGCCCTGGCCCTCGTGCGCGAGCGCGGTGGCGTCATGGCGCTGGACTTCATTCCGCCCCTCACTTGAAACGGCAAAGCCGAGGTGTCGGTCGACACCTACCTCAAGGGCAAGAACCTGGCGCCGTATCGCACGGTGGAGCACGAGGGCGTCAAGATCCTCGTCGCGCCGAAGCTGATCCAGTGGGCGGCAGCCGTCCGCCTAGAGGTCAAGCAGTTCCTGATCTTCAAGTCGTTCGAAGTCGGCGCGGAGCACAAGCACGCGCCTACCTGAGCGCATTAAGCAATTCTCGTCGAGTTTCGGCGAGTTCACCCCCTCACCCTCACAGAGCGTGCCGCATCGCCTGGCTGGTAGACTCGGCTGGTGCGATCTCATTTCACGTCGACGGCCTTCGTGGTCCACCAGGGGCGCACGCTGCTGCACTGGCACGCCAAGATCCAGCAGTGGATGCCGCCCGGCGGCCATCTGGACCCTAACGAGGACCCGGTCGCGGGCGCGCTGCGGGAAGTGCGCGAGGAGACGGGCCTGAACGTCGAGCTGTTCTCGCCAACAACCGCGTACGACTTCGCCCAGCCAGCGCAGCTTCTGCCGCCGGTCACGATCCTGGTCGAGGACGTCGAGGACGAAGACGGGCCGCACCACCACATCGACTTCATCTACTTCGCGCGTCCTAAGGAGGGCGAAGCGTTGCGCCCGGTACCGGAGACGAAATCTTGGACATGGGTCGACGCCGGCCAGATCGAACGCGGCGAGTCGCTCAGTCACGCCGGCGGCAGCGCGCCCGTGCCCGAAGATGTCGCGGTGCTGGCGTTAGCAGCGATACGCATAGAACAGAACCCGCGAAGTCAGCAACGGAGGTGATCATGGACCTAGAATTGCAAGCACTCACGGAGCCAGGCCGGCGTTTGGTCGCGCTGGCCGAAGAGCACGCGGCAGACTTCGCGACGCGCGCCGAACAGCACGACCGCGAGGGCAGCTTCCCCAAGGAGAACTTCGAGGCGATGCGTGAGAGCGGCATGCTGATGGCGAGCCTGCCCGAAGAGTACGGCGGCATGGGCGTGAATTCACTTCACGACTTGGGCGTCGGGATTGGCAGACTCGCGCGAGGAGACGCCTCCACAGCAATTGCTCTCAATATGCATTTAGCCGGCGTGTGGAACACAGTTCGCACCTCGATGGGCCAGAACGGGGCGGCCGCGGCTGCCTTCCTTCAGGTGATCGGTGACAACAGCTGGATCACCGCCGTTGCGAACACCGAGGCGGGCACCGACCTCCAGCACCCGATGACCGAAGCGACGCCGGCCGAAAACGGCTGGCTGCTCAACGGACGGAAGATATTCGGGACGGTCTCCCCGATCGCGAACGTGTTTTTCGTGACCGTACGGGCCAAGGAGAGCGACGGCTATCAGGCCCGGACGGCCGTCGTGATCCGCGGAGCGCAAGGCCTGAATATTCAGGACAACTGGGACGCGTTGGGCATGCGAGGCTCCGGCAGCGGCGACGTGGTGTTCGAGGACTGCGCGATACCGGAGGCATCTCTGGTGGGACGCGGCGAGTGGGGCGTCATGAGCGACGGGGCCACCGAAGGCTTACTCACTGGCAATTCGACGCTCACATTCGCGTTCCTCGGCATCGCGGAGGCAGCGCAGGAACACATCATCGAGCTAGTCACGACGCGGCACACGGCCGGACGCCACGCGATCCAGCGCCTGGTCGCGGAGAACGAGATCGACATCGCGGCCTCCCGCGCGATGCTGACACGCACGACGCAAGCGCTGGACGCCTACTTCGCGGGTGAGTCGGACCACGACGCGCTGTACCTAGTGTCGAAAGACCTCCAGTGCACGAAGTGGTTCGTCAACCGCAAGGCGGTCGACGTCGTCGACCGGGCGCTCACGGCGTCCGGCGGCTCCGGCTACATGAGCAAGAGCCCGCTCTCGCGCATGTACCGCGACGCGCGCGCCGGTTCGTTCATGCAGCCCTACTCACCAAACGAGGCGTTCGAGTACATCGGCAAGATCGCCTTAGGTCTGGATCCGGA
>JADFRJ010000115.1 GCA_022561355.1 Chloroflexota bacterium
AACGCTGTGCGGAGACCGTACGCCAAGCAGACAGATCGTCAGGTAGAGCTTCAGCCGAGCATCGCCTGCTCTCCCGCCGCGAAGGAGCCGTGCCAGGGCTGGCAAGGGCGCATCTTTTTCAGGCCGCACGAAGAACCCTCTCGAGAAGGGTACGACCGTTCGATGCGACCTGTCGACAGCTGCTCTCAGTCGAAGACGCGGGTCAGCTACAGCTTGCATGGGAACTTTGTCCTACCGAATCAGCGGAGTAACCAGACCTGCAGTCATATAGGCATACAGGCATATAGGAGCGGGTTTGACCAAACCTGTTCCGAATCTGCATACCTCCGTGGGCTATGTCGTATGACACCAGTTTATCAGCATTATACATACGTTAATACGGGCTGTCTACACCGTTGTAGATGTATGTTTATACCGTTGTATCAGTCACAATTCGTATTTGATATGTGCTCAAAGAGCGCATATCATGAAATCATGAAGACCATTAAGCTTCTCATCGAGGCGTTCGTCGCAGCAGCCGCACTCGAAAGCATGGCGCTGTTCCTCATGCTAGCTAACGGGGTTGGCGTTGAGCTTTTGTTGGTAGGCGTCTGGCTTTGCCAGATGACCCTCTCAAGCTCTCTCTTATTAGCACTGCTCTGGCTTGGCCCAAGGTGGGCTGAATGAGATTTCTAGTCGCCGCGCCACCCTGCCAAGGGTTAAACGACTATGGCAGCAAGCTTAGCTCTTGTTCCCCACGATGAACTGGGTGACGTTGCGGAAGTGGAGCGGGCCTTCGCCGTTGGGCCACATGGCAGCTTGGACAGCGCGCTTGGCCTCTTCGACGCGCTCCGGCTCGAGATTGGCGGTCGTGACCGCCGATAGGACCTCCCAGGCCAACTCAAAGGTGTCGTAGTCGAAGCCCAGCTCTTCCGTCTCAACCTCGGTATCGATGCCGGCGTCCAGGAGCTGTGCCTGAAACGGCAGCACGTCGGCAAGCGAACCAGGGCCTACACCCTCAACGGGCGGCTTCGGCGCAAACGCGCCCGCGGCGGTCTGGAACTTCACGATGTCGCAGTCGTCCGGCCCCGCCCACACGGCCGCGACGAACCGCCCGCCCGGGCGCAGCACGCGCGCGATCTCGCGGGCGGCAGCAGCGCGGTCGATCACGTACATCATGCTGAGGCTGGCCAGCACGACGTGGAAGCTGCCATCGACGGCAGGGATCTCTTCGGCGCTGCCCAGGCGGAACACCAGGTTGATTTCGTCCATCAGACGCCCCTCCGCGACCGCCAGCATGTCGGCGCTGATATCGAGGCCGGTGACGTCGCCTCCCTCGCCAACGATGCGCGCCGCCTCGATCGCGACGGAGCCGGTGCCGGTTCCGAGGTCGAGGACGCTCTGGCCTGTCTCCAGGTCGGAGCGGTCGAGCACCTGTTCCACAACCGGCGCGAAGCGCTTGTCTGTCTCCTGCAGATAGTTCTGCGACTTGCGGTCCCAGATGCCAACCTGCCAGGCCTTCGCCTCCTCGCTTGATGACATGATCTTCCTCCGCTACAGGCTCACGAACGCGGCGCCCTGCCAGAAGAGGACGGCGAGGCCGCCCGCCGAGATGAACGGCGCGTAGGGGATCGGCTCGCCCTTCTTGCGCAAGCCGGTCACGAGCAGGAACGTGGCCACGGCGCCGCCGCCGATGGCCATGATCAGCATCGCGGGCGCGGCGTGCGTGAATCCGACCGCAAGGCCGACGAAGGCCGCGAGCTTGACGTCGCCCATGCCCATGCCGATGCCGCCCGTGATCAGCGACGGCACGAGCAGCACGCCGCCGGTCAGCGCGCCTCCCGCGAGCACTTCTAATATGTCGGCATCGGGCATGAGCGCGCCGGCGACGATCGCGCCAACGATCGCCGGATAGGTCACGAGGTTAGGGACACGATAGGAGATCAGATCGGTGCCCGCGCAAACGAGCAGCACGCAGACGTAGGCCGTGACGATCGCCAGCTCTGCGGCGCCGTCGTAGCGGACGGCCGCCATCGCGAAGAGGCCGGCGGCCACGCCCATGACGAGCAGCCTCCGCTGCCAGTGCGAGCCCTCCGACGCGACGACGAGCGCGCCGCCCTCGGCAGCGAGGACGGGCGCATCAGCCGTGACACGCTCTTCCTTTAGCGGGCCACCGGGCGTAGCCCAGGCAAGCCGCCCCATCAGGGCATCGAGCGCAACACCGGCGACGAGGCCGATGATGGCGAAGAGGCCGATCAGCAAGGCCGCGCCAGCCCGTTATGTGCCTTCGCGGCGAAACCTGAACGTCGCATCACCGATCTCCAGGATATCGCCGTCGTCGAGGACAGCCCAGCTTGCGGACGCGCCGTTCACGAGCACGGCGCCGGCGGCGACGTGAAGCATATAGCGGTCGCCGTGGAGCCAGATGCGTGCATCAAGATTTGCGCCGCCTTCGGGAACCCGTACGTCGCAGCCCACATCGACGCCAATCCTGAGCGTCCCGCTGCCGATGCCAAAGCGATGCTGGCCGGAGACGCTCTCGATGAAGGCGCCGGCATCAAGAGAGCACGAACGCTCCACAAGCGGCGCTCCGCCCCCAACGACGCCAAGCGCGCTGATGCGACCGTCGGCGTCCGCGCGTGGCTCGTGAGTTGCTGCGGCAGCTCGACCGTTCGCCCGCAGTGCAGGCGGTTCCGAGACCGGCGCGTGGCTGCGTCTCCAGAATCGATACGCGACTTCAACGATGTCGGCCGGGGCCGATCTAGTTACGTGGAGCAACTGCCAGGGGCTGAACTCGGGCAGCGGCCCGCTGCCATGGCCGTTTCCTGCGCGCTCCGTGTGAGACGAGCGCGCGGGCACCTCGTTGAGATCGCTGTCTTTGAGATGCGCGCGCACCTCAGCAACCAGAACGTCCGGCGCGGACGGCAGCAGATAGCGCGCGACGAGGGCGTCGAGGTTGGCCGATTCGATCGCGACCATCAGCCCGACAGGAATTCCATGACCGACAAGATGATGGGGCCCAGGATGAAGATGAAAAGCGAAGGCATCAGGCAGAACACGAGCGGGAAGACCATCTTCACGGGCGCGCGACGCGCCTCCTGTTCAACGCGCTGCCGTTGCCGAACGCGCAACGCCTGCGACTGGACACGCAACACGTTGGCCAAGCTCGTGCCTAGCTCGTCGGACTGGATCACGGCGTTCATGAAACTGCGCGCGTCATCAAGGTCGATGCGGTCCGCTAGGTCGAGCAGCGCTTGGCGTCGGGTCTTGCCGACGCCAACTTCGCGCAGCATCTGACGAAACTCGTCCGCGAGCGGGCCGTCCTGCTTGTCGACGAGCTGCTTGAACGCCCCCTCGAGGCCAAGACCGGCCTCCACGGTGATCGTCAGCAGGTCGAGTGAGTCTGGCAGGCTGCGCAAGATCACGCGCTGCCGCGCTCGCGCCTGCATCGAGAGCCAAAACATCGGCAGAATGGCGCCCACCAGCGCGAACGGTGCGACCGCCATCACGGCCAGCGGCGCGGGCGAGCCACCGGCCGACGTAAACACCGCCAGCAGGTACGCGAGCACAAACACGCTCGACATCCCGGCCACTATGGTGAAGAACGGCGCGATCGCCATCGGACGGCCCGCGAGGACGAGGCGTCTCTCCGTGCGTCGGACGAGCGCCCCTGGCAGCATCGCTGCCAGCCGGCGGCCAAGGCCGTCGATCGCCGGCGCGATCACGCGCTCGTCGAAGGGGATCGCATCGAGACCTCGGCCATCCTGCCGCCCGGCGCCCAGCGACCGCAACCTCGCGTCGGCGGGGCGCGACGCCACCGCTAGGGTCCAGATCGCGGCGGGCAGCACAGCGAGAAACGTGAACGTCGCGGCGAGCATCACCATCATCGCTAGACCTCGATCCTTAACGCGCGCTGGATCGCGAGGAAGCCCACGACCTGTAACACGGCCGCGATCGCGAGCATCATCTGGCCCGCCGGCTCCGTGAACAGCTTCGACCAGACAGCGGGCATGATCGCCAGCAGCAACAGGCCCACCAGCACCGGATACACGGACAGCACGAGTCCCGTCATGCGCTGCTGGGCGGTGAACGTTTTCACTTCGCCACGGATGCGCTCGCGGTCGCGCAGGGCGGAAGCGGCCGTATCCAGGATCTCGGGCAGGTTGCCGCCCGTCGTGCGCTGCACCTGGATCGCAGTGATCACCACGTCGAGGTCGCGGCTGCCGACGCGGTCGCCCATGTTCTGCAACGCGGTCGCGGAATCGGCGCCCAGGTTGAGATCGTTGAGCAGCGTGGCTAGCTCATCGCCCAGCGGGGCGCTCACCTGAAGGGTGGCCGCCTCCACGGCAGGCTTGAACGCGAACCCCGAGCGAAGCGACGAACCCAGGGCTGGCAGGAATTCGATGAGTTGCGTCTCTATCCGCGCGACGCGCTTGTCGCGCGCGAATCGCACGTAGTAGGCCGGCCCCATCCACCCGACCACGCCGCCGACGACTGCAACGATGATGCCCGCCGCAGACAGCTGGAGCAGCATGAACGGCAGGACCGCCATCGTAACGCCGGCTAGCACTCGGACGAGCAAGTACTCGCCAACACGCAGCTTGATGTTGGCGCGAAGGAGGTCCGCCGCCGTTTTCTCACCCCAGGTAGTGTTGCCAAGCAACCGCCGGAGGGCCGGCGTCAACGATCGCATAGGCCGCCGCTCCAACGAAAGCGGCGCCGGCTCCGGTTCGTGCTGCATGGCGCTCAGCGAACGCAGCCGGTCGTCGGACGACTCGCCCGATAAGCGAGACGGCGCGAGCAGGCGCAGCGCGCCCATCCCGAGCGCAAGGAAGATGAACAGAGCTGCCGCTAGCTCGATCATCGCGGCGCACCATCCGAAACAGGCTCTAGCCTTCCCGCCGCGTCGAGCTTGAACAGCTCTCGCAGCGCTACCGTATCGCCCTTTAGCCCGCCCGTCTCGGAGATCGAGGTGACAACCCGGCGGCCGTCGCTGGAGCGGCTCAGATGGACAAGCAGGTGCAGCGCGGAGGCCATCTGCTCTCGAATGGCGCGGATCGGCAGGTCCAGCCCGGCCATCAGGACCATGTTTTCGATGCGTGAAAGAGCATCTCGCGCGGAGTTGGCGTGCACCGTCGTCATCGACCCTTCGTGGCCGGTGTTCATCGCCTGCATCATGTCGAACGCCTCCTGGCCGCGCACCTCGCCGACGATGATGCGGTCCGGCCGCATGCGAAGCGCGTTCCGTACGAGTTCGCGCTGGCTGACAGCGTTCCGTCCCTCGATGTTGGCGGGCCTCGCCTCCATGGCGACGACGTGCCGCTGCTGGAGCTTCAGCTCGATCGGGTCTTCGATGGTGATGATGCGCTCGGCCTCGGGGATGAATGCGGAGAGTGCGTTGAGCACAGTCGTCTTGCCCGTGCCGGTACCACCGGAGATGACGATGTTCTTCCGCTGCGCGATGCTGGCGCCGATAAACTCGGCCGCCTGCTGCGAGAAGGTCTCGTTCTGCACCAGATCTTCGATCGTGTGGCGCTCCGGGCGAAACTTACGGATCGTGACCGTTGGGCTGCGTGGGATTAGCGGCGGGATCATAATGTTTACACGAGACCCGTCCGGCAACCGCGCATCGACGAACGGTGAAGACTCGTCCACGCGGCGTCCAAGCGGCGCGATGATGCGATCGATGATGCGGAGGATGTGCGCTTCGTCGTTGAAGCGCGCCTCCGCAGCGTGGATCACACCGTTGCGCTCGTAGTACACCTCGTCGGGGGCATTGACCATCACTTCAGAGATGTCAGGGTCATCGACGAGCGGCTGAATCGGTCCGAAGCCCACAGCTTCATCGACGACGGCTTTGATCACGGCCTCCTTGGCGTCACCGTAGAGGCCGGCCATATCCGTGATGCCAGCCACGTCAGCAACGTTAGCGACGATAGAGCGCACGGAAGCCTCGATCGCGGCGCGCGCCTCCTCGGGCGAGCGCTGCTCCAGGCTGGAGAGGTCGACCTCCTGCAACAGGCGCTGATGCACGCGATAGACGATGGCAGCGCGATCATCGCCGTTCATCCGAGTTTCGAAATTCGTAGGCGGTCTGATCACGCGCGGGCCTCCTGGCGGCTGACGCCAACGGCTCGCTTACGGCCGTTCAGAAGCCTGCCAAGGATGCTCTTCTTGCGGGGTGTGGGCGACCCCCCGCTCAGGACCGTCGCCAAGTCCCAAAAGCCTGTCGCTGCTACCCCGCCGGGGTCGGCTTCGACGACGGTGCGGCCGATCTGCGCGCTCCTCCGCACCTGGCGGTCGTAAGGGACTGTCCAGAAGATCTGCCGGCCGAGGGCAGTCTCGACGCTGGCAGGGCTGACGTCCAGCTCCGGCGTGTTGACGTTCAGGACAAGGCGGACGCGGCCGTCATCGATCGGTACCGTTGAGAGGACCTGAAATGCGCGGACGGAGTCGTGTGCGCTTGCATAGTCAGGCGTGGTCACCCAGAGCACAAGCGAAGCGGCCTGCAGCGCGGCCAGCGACACCTCGCTGAGCGTGCTGCCGGTATCGACCAACACGACATCGAACTGCCGGGACAGCTCCCCGAGCGCGTCCTTCAGGCGCTCTCCGGAGATGCCGCGCCAGTCGAAGGGGCTGGCTGGGCCCTGTAAAACAGCAACGCCGCTCTCGTGCTGGGTGAGGAAGCGCTGCGACGCCACGCCGTCGATCGGCCCGGGCTCTCGCAGGGCGTCCGTCACGCTGGGGCCAGGACCCAGGCCGAGGCTCGTAGCGGCGTCGCCAAAGCTATCGTCCGCGTCTACCAAAACAACCGACTGGTCGCCTCGCATCGCCAACGCGACCGCGAGGTTCGTCGCGACGGTGGTTTTGCCGGCGCCGCCTTTAGCGCCGAACACGGTGATGACGGACCCGCGAGGCCCCAGCACGGCGGCATCATCGCTCCGCAGCTTGCGCCGCTCTTCAGACTCAAGCGCTGCCGTGAGCGAGCGGCGCATGTCGTCAGGCTTGAGCGGCGCCTGCAGGAAGTCTCTCGCGCCGGCCAGCATAGCCAGGCGCACCGTCTGGAGATCGCTCGAATCGGCGTACACGATGATGGGCGTCCCCGGCAGGTCGTGGACGATCGCCTCGACCGTCTGGATCGCGCGCGCCATCGGCTCCTTGAGGCCGAAGAGGACAACGTCCGGCTTCAGCTCAGAGGCCTGAGCGACGGCTTCCGTGCCGAGACCAGCCTCACCGCTGGCCTGAAACCCAGCCGGCTCGACGAGCTGACGC
>JADFRJ010000116.1 GCA_022561355.1 Chloroflexota bacterium
ATATTCCGGCGGTTTGCGCGCGAACCCAACGCCGGAAGGGGTGCCGGTCATCAGCAGATCGCCGGGCTCCAGCGTCATGCCCTGTGAGAGCGTTGAGATGAGCCGAGCAACGCCGAACAGCATGTCCCCGGTCCAGGCGTCCTGCTTCGTCTCGCCGTTGACGCTCAGCGATAGCCGTACGTCCTGCGGATCGGTTAGTTCGTCGCTCGTCACGATCCACGGGCCCAGCGGACAGAAGCCGTCCAGCCCCTTGCCCTTGTACCACTGCTGGTGACGCCGCTGCAGATCACGCGCCGTGACGTCGTTGCCCACGGTGTATCCGAAGACGTGCTCCAGCGCCTGCTCTTCGTCGATGTTCAGGCCTGCCCGGCCGATCACGACCACCAGCTCCACCTCCCAATCGATGCGCCGGGAGACGTGGGGATGCCAGGGGATCGGCTCCTCGGGGCCGATCACGGTGGTCGGAGGCTTGGTGAAGTACACAGGATCTTCGGGCAGGCCGTCCGTGACGGCGGACTCGGCCGCATGATCGGCGTAGTTCAGCCCTACACAGACCAGGTTTCTGGCGGGCCGCGGGATCGGCGCGAGCAGCCTTACGCTATCCAGGGGAGCCGAATGGCGTTCTCGCGCTGTCCTGTCTCCTGACACGCCTCTGACGCGCTCTACCGCCCCTGAGCCCTCCTCGATGAGCGCCAGCATGGTTTCAGGCAGCTCGCCATCTGAGGCGTCCGCGAGGTCGATGACCGCATCTTCGACAAGCAAGCCGAGTCGAGCCTGACGATCGCGTTCGTACGTCAGCAGCCGCATCTCAGTACCAGGACGCGCCGATCACGCCGCCGGCATGTCGCGCCAGCACCTTGAGGGTCGCTTCGTCCCTATCCTGGAACGGCGCGCCTCCGTCCCGGTCGGTCACATAGAGGGCGCCGCGAAGCTGCCCAGCGACGTCGAGCGGGACGCCCAGCAGCGTCTTCATGGCTGGGTGCTTCGGCGGAAATCCGAACGTCTTCGCATGCTTGGAGACGTCGTCGATGCGGACCGGATGGCCGTCCTTTCGCATCGTTCCCAGCGCTCCGTGTCCCAGAGGCGCCGACTTGAGCTTTCGCTCTTGTTCCGCGGAGAGTCCGCTCACCACGAATCCCTCGACGTTGTCGTTGTCATCGATCACGACGATCGCGCTGTAGCGAGCGCTCGTCAACTCTCTCGCCAGCTCCGTGACCTGCTGGAGAGCGGCTAGCGGCTTCTTCGTTGCGATCGGCGTCTCCGCGCGTGCGAGGCCTCGAAGCGCCGCTGCTTCCGGATCGCGCCACATAGGTGCCGATTGGATCATCGCGAGCCCAGCATACCCGCAGCTGTAGCGGCACGCCACCCGCTGTAGTTGCGGGCTAACCGAATGTGCGTAGCGCGTCCGCGTCCCGCAAGGTGATAGCGCCCCGGCTCAGCGCAATCCAGCCATTGCGCGCGAATCGGTTGAGCTGCTTGTTGACGCTCTCGCGGCTCACGCCCAGCATCGACGCCAACTCCGCCTGCGTGATCCTGATCTGGAAGCCGGACGGCTCGTTGCCGTCTTGCTGTACCGAGGCAACGTCCAGCAATCGCTTCGCCAGACGCTGCGGCAGATCGAGAAACGCGAAGTCTGCCAGCGCTGCGTCCGTCCGGCGCACACGCAGGCTCAGCGTCTCCAGGAGAGCGAACGCGGCCTTGGGGCGTTCTGAGAGCCACCGCGTGAAGTCTTCGCGGCGCACAACCAACGTCTTCGTGTTCCCGGAAGCGATAGCGCTCGCGGAGCGCGGCTTCCCGTCCAGCAGCGCAAGTTCGCCGACGCACTCGCCAGGGCCCAGCAGCGCGACCGTCGCCTCCTCGCCCTTGGGCGAGGCGACGACGATCCGTACGCCGCCCTCGATCACGATGTGCAGCGCGTCGCCGGGGTCGCCTTCGTGGAAGATCGCGGTTCCGTTCGTGTAATCGTGGACGTGCCCTTTGGACGCGAGCGCTCGTAGCTCTTCCTCGGGCAATCTCGCAAGCAGCGGCACATCGCGGATCAGATCTTCATGCCGATGGTTCATACGCACATTGTCGCGTGTTCGCCCCCATATGTGAAGCGCTTCATAGAGACAGAGCCGCTGCACAGCTAGCATGCTATTGAAGGAGAACAGTCATGGTAAGCGAAGAACTAGTGATCGCGGTGATGAGGGAGGTCGAGCGGGAGGCAGCTAAATCCCGCCGCTCCGAGAAAGCGTTGGAACAGGCCGTACGTCCCCGCAGCGGCCAGTTCGCTCGGAGCATCCGTTACCTGCCGCTCCCTTCCTTCAAAACAGCATCGGCCTCGTAGCCAACGCGCTACGGCCAATGTTCGCCGCCCGGCCCTCGTAAGGAGCGCAATCCCGCCGCATTCCTTACGGAGCCGGGCGGCTTTGCACGAAGCCGCACCGGGCGGCTCTTCGTCCACCTTCCGCCAACATCCAGGCTTCGGGTACAATCGCCCTGCGGCTTCTGACCGCATTCAGTGACGATGGCTTCAAAAACAACCGAAGGCAACTTCTTCGAGGACTTCGCCACGGGCCAGGTCTTCCAACACGCCATCCCGCGGACGGTGACGGAGGGGGACGTCGCCCTCTACATCGCCCTCACCGGCGACCGGCGGCCGCTCAACTGCTCGTCCGAGTTCGCCCGCTCTCTGGGCTTCGATCGGGCGCCTGTCCACGATATGCTCGTCTTCCACATCGTGTTCGGCCGCGCCGTGCCGGACGTCTCGCTCAACTCTCCGGCGAACCTGGGGTACGCCGACGTTCGCTTCCTGGAGCCCGTCTTCGCCGGCGATACGCTCCGCGCCGAGACGAAGGTGCTGGGCCGTCGCGAGACGTCCCGCGATGACGTGGGCATCGTCTGGGTCCACACGACGGGATTCAACCAACGGGACGAGGTGGTCCTGCAGTTCTATCGCTGGGCGATGGTGAACAAGCGCGATCCTAAGGCGAATTCAGACGCCGACGACGCGCCGGATCTGCCATCGCAGGTAGCCGTGGAAGACCTCTCAATACCCAAGCAGCTAGACCTCGCCAAGTTCGATCCCGTAGCGACCGGCGGAAACGCGTTCTGGGAGGACTACGAACCCGGCGAACGCATCGCCCATCCGCAGGGCATCACGATGGAGAACGCCGAACATCAGATGGCTACGCGCCTCTACCAGAACACCGCGCGCGTCCACTTCAACCAGCATCTGCAGAAGGACTCGCGCCTCGGCACCCGCATCATCTACGGCGGCCACATTATCTCGATCTCGCATGCCAGCTCCTACGACGGCCTGGAGAACGCGATCCGCATCCTGGCGTTCAACGCCGGCGCCCACGCCAACCCGACCGTCGCCGGCGACACGCTCTACGCCTGGACCGACGTGCTGGAGCGCATCGACCTCGGCCGGCCCGACGCCGGCGCCCTGCGGCTCCGCCTCGTCGGCGTGAAGAACCTCGATCCCCGCCAGGAACCGATCGATCTCAAAGTGACGGATGAGGAGCGCGGGCGCGAGCAATACCACCCAAACGTCGTGCTCGACCTCGACTACACTGTCCTCATGCCAAAGCGGCCCATCCGAAAGGCTCAGGGCAAGCCATGACCGCCGAATTGACTGAGCAGGAAACACTCGCGGCAGCACGCACGCTCGTCGACGCCGCGCAGGAAGCCGTCGCTACGGCGATCACCGCCGCGGCAGAGCTGACCGACGGCGGCAAGGCTATCGACGACCACCAGGTACACGCGGAACGCGTCGCGCAGCTCGCCACGTTCGCGCGCGCCGCTGAGGAGTTGGTCGCTTATTGCGAACGTCAGGCCGCAGCCAGAGGTGACGCCGTTGCCGAGGCGCAGGCGCTAGCGTTCGCGGCCGAGGTCATCCACAAGCTACGCGCGGACAACGAAGCGGCGCCGGAGCTGCTGGCGCTCGGCGCCAGCCTCGACGACGCTGCGCTCCTCGAGCTGATGCGCCTGGGCATCAGCGACGCCCACGTGACCGCGCTCGGCGCGAACGTCCTGGAAGCGCGCGGCGCCCACGCGACCGTGCTCGAGGACCAGATCGCGTCGATGACGCGCGACCAGTTCCGCACGTTCGCCAGGACCGAGATCGTCCCCATCGCGCAGGAGATGCACCGCGAGGACCATCTTGTGCCGGAGGAGCTGATCCGCAAGATGGCTGACCTCGGCCTGTTTGGCAGCTCCATTCCGGAGGAGTTCGGCGGCACAGACATGGGCCTGCTCACCATGGTCGTGCTGACGGAGGAGCTATCGGCCGCTTCGCTGGTGGCCGGCAGCCTGATCACGCGCTCGGAAATCCTCACGCGCGCGCTGGCACAAGGCGGCACTGATGAGCAGCGCCAAGCCTGGCTGCCACGCATCGCCACCGGCGAACTGATCGTCGGCATCTGCGTCACGGAGCCGGACATCGGCTCCGATGTCGCGTCCGTGCAGTGCAAGGCGACTCGAGGCGAGCTAGACAGCGAGCGGGGCTGGTTGATCGACGGCGCGAAGGCCTGGGCCACGTTCGCGGGCCGGGCCAACATCCTGGCGCTGCTCGCCCGCACGGACCCGGACGAGCCCGGCGCGCGCGGCCTCTCGCTCTTTATCGTGCCGAAGGACCCGCACCTGGGCCACAGCTTCGTGCAGGAGCAGGCCGGCGGTGGCTCGATCACGGGCAACGCGAACCCGACGCCGGGCTATCGCGGCATGCACTCGTTCACGCTGGCATTCGACCGCTACTTCGTGCCTGAAGCGAACCTGGTCGGCGGCGAGGCCGGCCTAGGCCGCGGCTTCTACCTGCAGATGGGCGGCTTCGCGGCAGGACGCCTGCAGACAGGCGGCCGCGCGACAGGCGTCGGCCAAGCCTCGCTGGAGAAGGCCTGCCAGTACGCGCTGGACCGCCGCCAGTTCGACCGGCCGATCGCCGAGTACCAGCTCACCCAGCACAAGATCGGGCGCATGTCGACGCACGTCGCGGCGGGCCGGCACCTCACCTACGCGGCGGCGCTCGAGATGCAGGAAGACGAGCGGGCGGCCGTGCTGCCTGCGATGGCGAAGCTCTTCGCGTCCGACGTGGCGGTCTGGGTCAGCCAGGAAGCGCAACTGATCCACGGCGGCTGGGGCTACTCGGAAGAGGACCCCGTCGCCCGCTACGTCGTCGACGCCCTCGTGCTGCCGATCTTCGAGGGCGTGAAGCCCATCCTGGAACTGAAGATCATCGCCCGCCAGTTGCTGGCGGAGTAAACGAACGTAGGTGTACAGTTATGAGACAGTGCGCCGCCCGAGGGTTGTAGAAGCCAGCGAGAGTTATTAGAATCGAGAGTCATGGCGAAGAAGCGACAATCTCAACGCAGAGCCGGCAGCTTGCCAAGCCAAAAGGTTGAAATTGACTTTGTGCTGCTGGGAGATTTCGCGCAGGCGAGCAATGGCAAGCTCACTGTGGTTGGCGCCGGCTGGAACATCTGGAACACGCCGAAGTACCCTAACGATTTGCCGTTCGGACTAGGAATTGGTTTCCTCGTTCCTTGGAACGAGACAAACAGGAAGCATAAGTTCACATTCAAGATCGCCGCCAGCGAAGGAGACACGCTGGTTGAAGGTGGCGGTGAGTTTGAAATCGGCCGCAAGACTGGTATCCCGCCAGGCATGATTCAGCGAGTGGTCATAGGCCTCTCAGGTCAGCTGAAAATAGAATCTTCAGGTACCTACGAGATCCTCGTGACTTGCGCCGGCCAAAGGAAAACTGTTACTTTCGAGGCCCTGCCGGTTCAGCTTCCGCAACTGTCTGTCGGTCAGCAATAGATCGTGACAGCGGAAGCCGACAATAGACACATGCTAATATCAGTCTGGAGGGTTTGGTAATGGTAGCCGTGCATCCTGGTAGCAGGACGTTTGTATTCGGATCGACTCGCCCGGGCTCAACTGTCACTGGTGATCCTGAAGCAGCATGGACAGAGCCGGCCAGCTCAGACATGCGGTGGTCGTGGTCGTTGTCAGATCACAGCCATTCTCACGTAGTATTTCCTCTACATCTTCAGGACGCGCAAGACAGAGTCGCAGAACTGGCCGGTCGCGTGCAAAATTGGGACGGTCAGGGCGCTGCCGGGATCAGCTTGGACACGGTACAACTCGCCAATCGCACTCTATGGGAACTGGCACAGCTAGCGGGCGAACATGAAAGAGACCTTCCGACTCCTTCGGTTGGAGTGTCGCCGGACGGGGCCGTCGGCTTTGAATGGAGTTCGCCCTCTGCCTACGTCGCGGTTGAGTGCATAGGTGATCGGCGGTCTGTCTACGTCAGAACGGATGGAACGGAGTCGGAACGGCGCGTGCGCTCTGGTAGGGAACTGTGGAACCGGATAGAGAACGCACTAGCCGCGGTAGAAACAGCTGAGGCGACTGCCTAGAGTCAGAAAGGCAGGCAACTTGGCGGTCACGACACGTGAAATTGACAGGGACGAGTGGGTCATCCGCGGAATCCCACCTGTCGGCATCAACACCCAGACCGGCGACCTCTCAAGCTTCTACTTTAAGTCCGGCGAAATCTCTACAACTCTCCTGAGTGAAGCATCCATCGCGATCCTTCTTAAGATCGGGGGCTTCAGACGCCTTGCGGCCATAAATGTCGGTTACTGCCGAGATCTTGATCTCTCGGTGGAGCACACCCCGGTGGAGGACGATGATGTTTCCCCTGACAACCCTGAGCACGTTTCGGTGCGTATGCCTAAGCCAGGGCGAGGCGGAAAGGCTAACAGCCTCCGTAAGCACGCGATATGGGTTGAGATAGAGAAGGAGACGCCCAAAGCACTCTATCAATCTCTCCTGCAGCGAATCGAGGCTCGGGCCGGAGAGGATGAGTAGTCCAGCTGGCGTGCCTCAGACTTAGGTGAAGGGAACCAACGACACATTCCAGGTCAAGAGGAGCTAGTCGAAGAAGTACGTTACTCCGTACTTCGCGCCGATCTGACCATCTTCTCCGGGTGCGAGGCCATCTCCGCGAACATGCCCTCGATGCCTGCGGACGCGAACCAGAAGCGGCTGCGGGCGACCTGAAGGAAGCCCCTACATTGCTGGGGGCTAGTCGAAGAAGTACTGCACGCCGGACTTCGCGCCGATCTCGACCATGTTCTCTGGATGCGCGGTCATCTCCACGAACATGCCCTCGATGCCGGCGGGCGGGGCCTGGGTGCCTCCTTTAGTCCAGCTTCACCAGCTCCAGC
>JADFRJ010000117.1 GCA_022561355.1 Chloroflexota bacterium
GGCGCGGACGCGTTCGTGAGTTGGAACGATCTCGTTTCGGCTGCGCACACCGACGCGGCGACGCTCGACCTTGTCGAGCGCATCGTCATCGACGAGCTATCGGTCGCGGAGGCTACTAAGGCGACGATGGCCGAGCTGGGCCCCGACCCCTACTACGACAGCACGCTGCTCAGCTACCCGCCGGAGGACTGAGTCTACGGGAGCAACGGCCGTTTCGGGGTTGTAGAGCAGCAGATCGTCTAACTCCTGAAATTCGATGAACCCGTCGACGGTCATTCCCCAGCTTGTACGCCGCTGATCCCACCACTTGAGATGATGACGGCGAATGCAGCGTCTGTCCGACTGGTGTCAGGCTCTTCCCGATAGGAAGGCCAATTGCGCTTGCCGATAAGAGCAACAAGAACAGTGCGAATTCTCGACCTAGCTTTGGCAATTGGTGCCGTGACGGTGATAGGCGTCGCGGTTTGGGTCTTTGTCCTAGGAGGTTTATCAGGCGAGTCTGAGTCAATAGCTTCCCAGCCGCCAGCGTCAGAAGCAGATGGTCTTTCGAACGTGATGGGGAACCGACTGAACTGCGACGCGATTCGCGGTACTGACTACTTTAGCCCGGAAGAGCGCACTTGGTTCTTGAACAAATGCACTGGGCAGTCGACCAGCCTAGCTTCTCCGCCGCCGTCACCGGCAACGCTCTTATCAGACGAACCCACGCCAGCGCCACAGATTGTGCCTGCAAGTATCCAACTTTCGCCGTCGCAACGGACGGCCCAAGAGCCAGAGGAGCCTGCACGGCTATCAACACCTGCCTCTCCAACGCGTACTCCAGCACCAGTGGAACCGTTCCCCGCGCCTACTCCTCAAGCACAGCCTCCGTCGGTTTCAAGGCAAGACCTTGTAGACTACGCCCACTACTTCTACTGTAGGTACATGTACGGCGGCTACGGCCCTTGGACGGCCCCCATTTGTCAGCCAGGCAACACCGACTGTGGCGGCGAGTGCTCGTGCATCGTCGATGCGATGTTGTACAACTTCACGTTGGAGCAAATTGCTACTCAGGGCCCCGCAGCGACAGAAAACTACCTAGCCGCCGACATACAGTCGTGCATAACTCGCTATCAGCCAGCCCCGCTGCAATAGCGCTCTTCGTCGCGGCGTGCGGAGGTGGTGCGCCCGCCTGAGCTGCATGGCACCGCTAGGCTCCCCTTCTCTCTGTAGTCCGGGCGGCGGCGATGTACTCAGCTACCCACCACAGGACTAAGCCTCATCGTTACCCGCCTAGGCTCATCCCCACGCTGGGCCGCACGAGCACTTCGTCGACCTGTACCGACGGCGGCTGCTGGACGGCGTACAGCACTGCGTTGGCGATGTCGTCCGCGGAGAGGAAAACGCCGGGGTGGTCGCGCAGGACACGCTCGACGCCGGCCGCCGGCAGGTACTCGCCGTGTTTCACGCCCTCTTCATCGGCATCGAGGCCGAGCGCCTTGGCGGCGTTGGTCAGGACCTCCTGCGGCATTGTCCGTCCGAAGTTGGTCAGCGTGCCGCCCGGCATGACCACGGTCACGCGGATGTTGGCGCTATGGACCTCCTGGCGCAGGCCATCGCTGATGGCGTTCACGGCGTGTTTGGTGGCGCTGTAGACCTGACCTGAGTCGCCGGTTGAGCGCGCGGCAACGCTGGAGATATTGACGATGCTGCCGCCCGGCGGGTCGTTCGCTCTCATGGCACGGATGGCCTCACGGCAGCCGATCAGGAGCGCGAGCACGTTGGTCTCCAGCATCTCTCGCCACTCCTCCACCTTGCCGTCGCTGATGTTGCCGGGATAGCTGACGCCGGCGTTGTTCACCATGATGTCCAGCCTGCCGAAATCGGACACGGCCGCGTCGACGAGTGCCGCGACCTGCGTTTCGTCGCGCACGTCCATGGTCTGCGTCAGCGCCTTGCCGCCCTGCTTGGTGATGATGCCGGCGACCTCTTCGAGCGCGGCGGCTTTGCGCCCGCCGATAGCGACGGGCGCGCCCTCCGCAGCCAGCGCGATCGCGGTCGCCCGTCCGATTCCGCTGCTGCCGCCCGTGATTACGGCTACTTTGCCATCAAGCTTCCCCATGTGGTGCCTCCCTAATAGGAGGCATCGGCGCCTCCTCCTGTGTCTGCATTCGTGTCGGATCGCTAGCGCGTTGCGTCTGGTGGCGGAACGAGCGACGCCCGATCGCGTCCATGATCGAGGGCATGACGCTCTTGATCGCGATGCCAAGCCGCAACGGCTTGTACGGTAGCACTTCTGGCGTGGGACGCTTCGCACAGGCGACGATCTTCCGCGCAACGTGCTCGGCCGACTGCGTTGGCCCGTGCGGCCCCACGGAGCCGCCTTCAGCGAGATGGGCCGCTTGGAAGAACTTGGTGCGCGTGCCGATAGGCAGCACGACGCTCGCGTGGATGCCCGCGTCCGCAACTTCCGCGCGCAGCGAGTCCGTGAGCGCGACGATGGCGTGCTTCGTCGCGGAGTAGGCGCCGATGCCCGGGTAAGCGATCTTGCCGGCCGCCGACGCGACGTTGATGATGTGCCCCGAACCTTGGCGGCGCATGATGGGCAGGACGGCCTGCATGCCGAACAGCACGCTGAGGACGTTCGTCTCCCACAGCTCCTGGAACTCGCGCTCAGTTGTCTGTTCTATCGTGGCGCCGTAGCCGTAGCCGGCGTTGTTGACGAGGATGTCGACGCGTCCGAAGCTATCGACCGCCGTCTGGACCATGCGGTCGACCTGCTCGCGCTGCGAGACGTCGGTATGAACGCTGACCGTCTCTCCGCCTAGGTCGCGCACGATAGCGGCGGTCTCTTCCAACGGCTCGGCCTGGATGTCCGAGATGACCGTCTTCGCGCCTTCCGCGGCGAAGAGGCGGGCCATCTCCCGGCCCATGCCACTGGCCGCGCCCGTGATGATGACGACCTGGTCCTTCAGGTTCGGCAGGGGAGCCTCCTTGCGTTCCGAGTTGTCCAGCCTGCGTATTATAGTTTAGGTACGAATCGAACGGAAGCGACGTTTCGCTCACGCGATGCGAAGCGTCGCGCATCGTGCACGAAAGCTGCACATCTAGAGTTCACTTACGATGCGGTAGCACACTGGCGCCAGTAGTTTCCGCGAAGCGGAAACTACACTTGCGATGCAACGGCATCGCACGTAGGCTGGAATCGATATGCGACTCTCGAAGCTGATTGCCAGTACGCTGCGCGAAGCGCCCTCAGAGGCTGAGACGCCCGGCCACCAACTGCTGCTGCGCGCCGGGCTGATCCAGCAGCTTGCGGCCGGAATCTACAGCTTCCTGCCGCTGGGCTGGCGCGCCATGCGCAAGCTGGAGCAGGTGATCCGGGAGGAGATGGACGCCATTGGCGGGCAGGAAGTTCACATGCCCGTCCTCCAGCCCGTCGAGTTGTGGGCGGAGTCGGGACGGCTGGAGACGTACATCCCGCCGCTGCTGATCGTGAAGGACCGCCGCGACCGCGAACTGGCCCTGGGCCCGACGCACGAGGAGGTCGTCACAGACCTCTTCCGGAAGCAGGTACAGAGCTATCGGAACATGCCGGCGCTGGTCTACCAGATCCAGAACAAGTTCCGGAACGAGGTCCGCGCCCGGGGCGGCCTGATCCGGCTGCGCGAGTTCATCATGAAGGATATGTACTCATTCGACGCCGACTGGGACGGGCTGGACAAGAGCTATGACGCTATCTTCAGCGCGTATGTAAAGCTGTTCAAGCGCCTGTCGTTACCCGCGATCCCCGTGGACGCCGACTCCGGGGCGATCGGCGGGAAGGACAGCGAAGAGTTCATGTATCTGACGGAGGTCGGCGAGGACACGGTCTTGATCTGCAACGAATGCGGCTACGCCGCGAACACGGAAAAAGCGGACCATCGCAAGCTGGCGCTGCCCGAGGAAGCGCTCGCCGACCTCGAGGAGGTCGCGACGCCAGGGATTAAGACAATAGAGGCCCTGGCCGAGTTTCTGAAGGTTGGCCCTGAACGGACGCTGAAGGCCGTTTTCTACGCGGCCGACGGCGAGTTGGTGTTCGTCGCCATTCGCGGCGACCTGGAGGTGAACGAGACGAAGCTGCGCAACGCGCTCGGCGGCGCGGAGCTGCGGCTGATGGACGACAAGGAGGTCGCGGCGGCCGGGCTGGTCGCCGGGTCGGCGTCGCCCGTTGGGCTGAAAGAGCTGGCGAAGCGTGAAGTGCGCATCGTAGCGGACGACACAGTGCTCAGCTCGCCCAACCTCGTCGCCGGGGCAAACAAGGCCGACGCCCACCTGCGGAACGTCAACTACGAGCGCGACTGGCAGGCCGACATCGTGACCGACATCTCCGAGGCGGGCGAGGGCGACGCCTGCGCCCGCTGCGAAGGCGGGACGTTCGACGCGAAACGCGGCATCGAGATCGGGCACGTGTTCAAGCTGGGCACGGTCTACACGGAGAAGCTGGGGGCGAAGTTCCTCGACGCCGAGGGCAAGCAGCAGGTCGCCGTGATGGGCTGCTACGGGATCGGCGTCGATCGCTTGCTGGCCGCCATCATCGAGGAGAACCACGATGAGAACGGCATCGTTTGGCCGAAGAGCATCGCACCGTTCGCCGTCCACATCGTCGCGCTCAACCCGGACAAGGAGGGCGTCAGCGAGGCGGCGGAGCGGCTGTACGACGAGCTGCGCGAGCGCGGCGTCGATGTGCTTTACGACGACCGCGAGGAGTCGGCCGGCGTGAAGTTCGCGGACGCGGACCTGCTGGGCATGCCGCTGCGCGTCACCGTCAGCCCTCGCAATCTGAAGCAGGGCTCGGTCGAGATAAAGGGCCGCTCAGAGGCGGACGCGGAGATGGTGCCGCTGTCAGAAGCGGTGGAGCGGCTGGCGGGGATGGCTTAGTATCGTATACTTCACCTGGGTGCATGGCGTATGGAAATCCTGACGATCGGTCACAGCAACCATCCCATCGAGGGATTCATCGCATTGCTTCGCAAGCATAACGTTGAGGTTCTCGCCGATACTCGCAGCAAGCCCTTTAGCGCTAGGTACCCACAGTTCAGCAAGCAGGTTGTCAGTCAACTGCTGGGAGAAGCTGGCATTCAGTACTATTTCCTCGGCGACAAGATTGGCGGGCGCCCCAGCGACCCGAAGCTCTATGATCCGGAGGGCAATCCCAATTACGATGAGATGGCTCAGACCCCGGCCTACAAGGAAGGAATCGAGGCCCTGCTAGAGTTGGCCAGAGGAGACCAAAACGTCGCCATTATGTGCAGCGAGGGCGACTATCAGCAGTGCCATCGATTCCTGCTCGTCTCGAGATCGCTCGCACTGCTCGATGTGGAGGTGACTCACATCCTCAGAGATGGAACTCTGGAAGAAAACCCAGCGCCGCAGCTAGCATTGGACGTGTAATGGAGACGCTCTGCACAATCGGCTACACGAAGAAGGACCTGCGGTCCTTTGTAGAACTGCTCCGGGGAGCAGGGGTGACCAAACTCATCGACATCCGGCTGCGCAACACGTCCCAGCTCGCAGGATTCGCGAAGAAGAACGACCTTGAATTCATCCTTGGTCTCTGTGGCATCGACTACGAGCACGTTCTGGAACTAGCTCCAACGGATGAGCTGTTGGACGGCTACAAGAAGTCAAAGGATTGGGATCAGTTCGAGGCAGGTTTCAATGCGCTTTTGAAGGACAGGGACCCGATGGATAGACTAGGGACTGCGGCGGATGGCAACTCCAGCGTCTGTCTTCTATGCACCGAAGATCAGCCGGAGAAGTGCCATCGACGGTTGGTCGCCGAGTATGCGTTGGCGCAGCGTCCGGGAGTGAAGGTCCAGCATCTAATTTAGGAAGCAGGGCGGAAAGGAGTGGCGATAAGTGAACAGGAGCATCAGGATTCTTGCAGTTTCTCGAATGGACGGAGGCGTCTGTGTCGCCGGCGTTGAAGAGTCATCCGGTCGGTGGATTCGACCTGTTAAGGACTACGGCTCCGTGCTGAAGACCGATCTGTACGATGCGGATGGCGAAGTCATCGAGCCGTTGGATCTTGTGACTTTCAACGTGATCAGGCGTCAGCCCTCCCCTCCGCACGTCGAGGATCGCATCACGGCGTTCGATCGGCCACTGGAGCACGAGGAGCGACCCGAGTCCGACGAGGAACGGCGTACGATTCTCGCAAGTCTGTCTGAAGGCTCACCGGACGACGTGCTGATTAGAAAGACGCGGTCGCTGGTGCTCGTTCGGCCCGATGAGATCAGCATGGTCTCATTCGATCCGAACTCGTTTGGAAAGTACAAAGTGCGGCTGAGCTTCACACTGAGTGGACGTGCATACCAGGGCGAAGCGAGAAGTTCTCCCGGCTACCCAGTCACAGATATCAGGCTGCGAAACTGGGGGCGGAGGTACGGGACTCGGAAGATCATGACGGGGCCGCAGCTTCGCCAGGCTCTCAAGGTCGATGAGATCTATCTCGTCTTGGGTCTGGCACGGCCCATGAACGGCGCCATCTGGCCTATGGTTGTGGGCTTCCACACGGTTCCGGACTTCGACGGAAGTATTGACCTGAAGAAACCGTAGGCCGGCGCTTACTCCTCACCCCACGGTGCCCAGCCCTCCACGAGCGATCCATCCGCGTACACGCCGGTCAGGTTCTGCTCTACGAAGACGGTCGCGACCAAGATGCTGATCAGCCAGCCGTCGTCTTCCAGTATGACGCTGATCGGTGAGGGGTCGGTGTGTTGGGCACGAAAGAGGAAGACGCGTCGATCTGGATCCGTCAGTTCGTAGATTGGGTCGGTTCCGATGATCGTTGTCACGAGCGTATTCGTGTCAGGGCCTTCGTTGACGATGGCCACCAGCCGCCACGAACCGTCGCCGTATTCGTCCGAGGCTGACGGGTTGGCTGCCGAGGCAAGCTCGCGCAGGAGCATCAGATAGCCCTCTTCGGTCTTGTACGTGATATTGTCCGACGCGTCGAACCCGACCACGTAGCCGACGACTCCGGTTCTCGCCGCCATGCCGGAGCATGGCCCGATCTGCTCCAACCCCGAACAGGACTGGGAGCCTCTTCGCGTGGCGGCAACGATCGTCTCGATGTTGCCGCTCTTGAGTGCCGCGTCGAGCGCCCTCGCCAAGTCGCAGAACTCCGCATCATTGATCGGACACGGCCCTGCTGCCTGAGGCAGCGGC
>JADFRJ010000118.1 GCA_022561355.1 Chloroflexota bacterium
TTCTCAATCACTTCACCGGCAAGCTGCTTTGCCTGCAACGGGTCGCTCACCCGGGCCACTCTGATTTCTTTAGGGCGGAAGGCGTAAGCCTGACCTGGCTCCCTTAATATCAGGACCTGGCTCTCGTGGTTATACCAGGCATTGGCTTGCAGGGCGTTTAGATAGGGAAACACGGCGCTTATGTCGTTGGGCAGGCTCACCCTGGCTGCCCAACGGGCCGAGCCGGGGGCACACTCGGGCTCCACCAGTTCAATTTCGTATTCTCCGATTAATTTCTCCATCAACTTTGATTTTACCACGGAAGCAATGAGGCAGCAACGCCGGGGAAAATTTACTCTGACTGGAGTGACGGTTTCATCAGGTAGGACTACCCCCTTTTTAAAATTCATCCCCCTCTCCTTCAAAGGAGAGGGATAAAAAAGGAGAGTCAAAGAGAGCCGAAGCCTCTCTTACACACACTTCCCCCCTCCCTTGATAAGGGAGGGGGATAAAGGGGGAGGGTTCTTAAATATTAAGGGGGTGAGGTGGACAAATAATCTCACCCCTTATTCTGTTCAGCATTATTCAGAAACAGGCTGATCGCCTTTTACCACTTGGATAGCACGTCCCGCCAGAAGTCGTATATGCCCTTCTTCCCCTGACCACCGGTATAACCTGCCCTGACCATCATTTTTACCAGAGGATGCACATGGCCGCCGTCCCAGCCAAACTCTGTAATGGTGTCCTCCTCGGCATGAACGGAAAGACTCCATGAGCCAATCAGGTCGCCCAGCTCTAAGGGGCCCATCGGGTGGTTGTAGCCAAGTCTCATTGCCTTATCGATATCCTCCGGTGTAGCAATATGTGCCCACAGCAATTCCAGGGCATCGTTTCTACCTCGGGCGGCGCGGTTGGCTAGAAATCCGAAGGTATCCCGGCAATATACCGGCTCCTTGCCCAGCTTCCTGGCCAGTTCATATATCGTGCTGGCCGTTTCCTCAGAGAGCAGCGCGTGTTCGGGGAACTCGGCCTTGATGGCGTTGTGCAGGAGCTTTTCGACGGCGAGGTCGGTCTCCGTTAGCAGGTCGCCGCGCCCCTTCACCGTGATTTCGTGCGGCCGGCGAAAGCGTGAGAGGGCGAGCGCGCCGGCTTCTTGCGCCGCATCGCGGGCGATATCGATAGCGGAACGGCCGGATGCGCCGATGGGGAGAACGGGGGGTGGAGGCATGCGCTTCGGTTACATGCGGTCAGGCGCGTCCATGCCCATCAATCCCAGCGTCGTCGCCAGGACGGACTGGGCGGCGGCGACGAGCTTGAGACGCGCCCGCGACTGATCAAGGTGCTCTTCGTCGACGACGCGGCACTTCTCGTAGAAATCGTGGAACGCCGTCGCCAGCTCCTGCGCGTAGTGGGGAAGGTGGTGCGGCTCCAGCGTGCGGGCCATGACGTCTACCAGTTCCGGCAGGTGGAGCATCTTTCTGATCAGCGATAGCTCGGACTCGTGCGTGAGGAGTGAGATGTCGCCGCCTTCGGCGTCCGGGAGCCGCTCCTTGGCGGTCCTGATGATGCCGGCGATGCGGGCGTGCGCGTACTGGACATAGTAAACAGGGTTCTCTGAACTCTGCTCCTTCGCCAGGTCGAGGTCGAAGTCGATCGTGGCGTCGGCTGAGCGTGAGAGGAAGAAGAAGAGACAGGCGTCCTTGCCAACCTCCTCGATCACCTCCCGGAGCGTAATGATGTCGCCGCTGCGTTTGGAGATCTTCAGCCGCTCCTCGCCCCGTCGCAGCGTAACGAGCTGGCCGATGATGATCGTCAGCCGTCCTTCTTCGATGCCCATCGCCTCGGTGGCGAGGAGCAGGGGCTTGACGTGGCCTTGGTGATCGGCGCCCCAGATGTCGATCACGCGGTCGAAGCCCCGCACGAAAAACTTGTCGTAGTGGTATCCGACGTCGGTCGCGAGATAGGTTGGGAGGCCGCTCGAACGGATCAACACCTCGTCCTTGTCCGCCTCTAGCTTGCTCGTGGCGAACCAGACCGCGCCTTCCCGCTCCGTGACGAGGCCCTTCTCCCTGAGCAGCTCCATCACCTTGTCGAAGTAGCCGGCGTCGTAGACGGTCTGCTCGCGATACCAGTTGTCGTACTCGACGCCCATATCGGCGAGGTCGCGGCGGATCCAGTCCATGACCTGCTCCATGCCGTAGCGGCCTAGCTGGTCGGGAGGCGCTTCGCCTTCGGGCCTGAGCATGGTCTCGCCGAACTTCTCTCGCGCCTGCTCCGCGAGGTCGATCATGTAGGCGCCGCTGTAGCCGTCCTCGGGCACCGGCACGTCACGGCCGAAGAGCTGCTGGTAGCGGGCATAGAGCGTCCGGCCGAACACGTCGATCTGCGTGCCGGCGTCGTTGAAGTAGTACTCCGTTTCCACGTCGTAACCGGCCGCCCGCAGGATGCGCGCGAGCGTGCTGCCCATGGCTGCCCAGCGCCCGTTGCCCGCGTGGAGCGGCCCGGTGGGGTTGGCGCTCACGAACTCGACCTGCACCTTCTCGCCACCGCCGATGGCGACCTCCGCGAACGAAGGCCCGGCCTCCAAGATCACGTCGACCTGAGAGGCTAGCCACGATTGGCTGAGGTGGAAGTTGACGAACCCGGGCGGCGCCACCTCGACGCGTTCGATGGCGGGCGACTCCGGCATGTGGCGGGCGAGGGTTGCTCCGAGGTCGAGCGGCTTTGCTCGCGCCGCGCGAGCGAGCTGGAGCGGCAGACTGGTCGCATAGTCGCCGTGCTCCGGCCGCTGCGGACGTTCGATCACCGTGGGGGGCAGGGCCATCTCGGGCAGGTCGCCGGCTCGCTGGGCGCGGGCGGCCGCCTCTTCAACAAGCTTGGTGATCTCGTCCTTAATCACGACGATGCGGACTCCAAGCCGTTGAGCGCCGCGAAGGGGCCTTCCGCGGCCGCGGCGAGGCGCTTCAGCTCTTCCAGCGCCCTGCGAGATTCCCTGATCACGTCTGGAGAATAGCCCATGCGCTGGCTGTTATCCAAGAACTCATCCTCGTCCAGCACCTCTATTGTGCCCTGGGCCGAGACGCGCAGATCGAGGTCGAGATCGATGTAGGTGACGTTGTCACCGTCGTACTCGGCGGGCGTTGTCACGTTGCAGTAGAAGCCCTCAAGGCCACCGCCGTTCGGTTTTTCGAGCAGCAGCACGTTATACCAGCGGTCTGACCAGAAGTGGTTGCGTGTGTCCCACGGCGTTCTCCAAGTTCCGCGCGGGTTTGACAGCTCTTGTCCCGCGTGATTGCTGGTGATCAGGAGGGGGCCCTCTTCACGCACGAAGAGCGAGTCGAACTCCCAATGGCGGGAGCCGTCGTACTTCGTGGAGCGGACGTGGATGCGCCTGGCGGCCATGTGGGCAGTGTACGGGGGCCGAGGGCCACGGGTCGAGGGTCGAGGGTGGTGGGCAGAGAAGTTTGTTTTGCAGAATCGCCCCTTCTTCTGTGTACGCAGATGAGCAGTTGAGGGCGCACACGCAGGTGCGCCCCTACATGGCGTCCGGCTACGGCCTGCGGGCGTGGCTTGGAAGAAGCTTCGCTTCTTCTGGCTCACGGCGCATGGCTACCGCCTGTGGCGGTAGCTTGGACGAAGCAGAGCTTCGTCTGGCCAGCCCTACATGGCGTCCGGCTGCTGTCAAGGACAGCAGCTTGGGAGAATGCAGAGCATTCTCCTGCGTGAGGCCACCGCTTACGCTGGTGCCCTGACGGAGTGGCGCTTCTTCGAGTCTCACTTGGAGTTGGGGAGGACATCGGAGATCTGGGGGCGCCTGGTCGAGTTGCGGAATTGGGGAGGAGAGGTGATGTCGATGCGGTGGAACGGGGTGGGCTTGCCCTGGCGGCGAGCCTGGAGCACCTCGAGCTGAATATGGAGCTGGCTGCAGACCCGATGAAGGTGGCTTTCGTAGCGGACGAGCAGCTCGAGCGGTGCAGCGTTCGGGATGATACGCGTTTGCTGACGCAGGAGGACGCGTAGCGGGTCGGGATCCGGCAGCTGTTCCGGCTCGTACTCCTTCGTGATGGAGTTCGCGTAGGCGTCGGCGAGGCCGAGATCGTCGGCCGTCTTCCAGACCTGTTCGTTGATCTCAGCCGTTTCTGAGTGGATGACGCGGCGCTGACGCCAGCGGTTGGCCGCGAGGTTGTAGACGATGTCTTCCTCCACCGTGCCCTCAGGTAGGAGCGACTCTCGAAAGCCCTCGTAGAAGTCATCCCACTCCTCGACGCTTTCGAAGTCAGCGATCACGACCGGATGAATGGCATGGATTCCGTGCTTGATAGCGTTGCGGCTGACGGCTGCCTTGCCAGCCGTCGTCTTGGGACCGCCACCCTGGCCGCGGCGAGACTGCTTACGGGGCCTGCCGCGAGGCTGCGGGGCGGGCGCATCAAGAGGCGCCCCTACGGCACCGTTACCGGCTTGCGCCTTGCGGGCCTCAATCTTAGGCTCGTCGTCGTGCTTAGGATCCTCGCTTTTGCCCGGTTCTGTCGCGCCATTCTTAGATCTCGCCATGATTGTCCGGCTCCTTCCGGGATTCGAATCTCTGACTTTTAGATACGGAAGTTTGTTTTGCAGAAACGCCTATTTATTGCATAAGCAGATACACCTTTTAGCGTTACCACACCCCATAGCGAGTAATGTAGTACAAATGTGCGAGCTTGTCAAGGCGCGGGGTGTGGAAAAAGGGAGGCTAGGCGGCGACTTCGTCCCAAGCGAGGAGCGCGGCCTGCTCCAGTACGGTACGGGTAGCTTTCTCCGCCTTGTCCGGCGGATAGCCGTGCTTTCGGAGGATCCGCCTGACTAGAACGCGTAGCTGGGCCTGGACGTTCTCACGGATAGTCCAGTCGATCTTCACGTTGGCCCGCACGGCTGCCACGAGCTCGCGGGCTATGTCGCGCAGCGTTTCATCCCCCAGCACCTGGACGGCGCTGTCGTTCGTCTCGAGCGCATCGTAGAAGGCAACTTCCTCTTCAGAGAGGCCGAGCTGCTCGCCACGGGCATCCGCCTCGCGCATGTCCCTGGCCAGCTTAAGAAGCTCCTCGATGACCTGGGCGGCCTCGATGGCGCGGTTCTGATAGCGTCGCACCGAGTTCTCAAGCATCTCCAGGAACGAGCGAGCCTGAACGGCGTTCTTCCGGCGCCTCTTCCTAATCTCCCCATGGAGGAGCTTCTGAAGCATCTCGGCGGCGAGATTGCGCTGTGGCATGTTGGCGACTTCCGCGAGGAACTCCTCCGACAGGATCGATATATCTGGCTTATCCAGCCCCGCCGCAGCAAAAATGTCGATGACGCCCTCGGGGGCGATAGCGCGCGAGACGATCTGGCGGATGGCTAGGTCGAGGTCTTCCTGCGGTTTGGCGTCAATCAGGGTTCGCTTGGCAAGTACCGAACGAACAGCCTGGAAGAACGCGACGTCATCGCGAATCTGTAGCGCTTCATCGCTCGGGACGGCCAGTGCAAAGGCCTGCGAAACTTCGCGGACGGCAGCGATGAAGCGCTCTTTGCCGTCCTCTTGAGCGAGGATGTGTTCCAACGCGGCAGGGAGTAGTCCGAGTTTCTCCCCCGGGTCTCCAGACACCCAGATCGACCAGTCGAACCCATGCAGGATTCCGCAGCAGACCTCATGCTTTTCGAGCATCACGGCGATAGCTTCGCTCTGGTCAAGCGCCGTGGAGCCAGTTCCGCCGCTCTCGGTGTAGGTGGCGAGCGCCTGCTTCAGTTCGTGGGCCAGTCCGAGGTAATCCACGATGAGGCCGCCGGGCTTGTCTCGAAACACACGATTGACCCGTGCTATGGCCTGCATCAGCCCATGCCCTCGCATTGGCTTGTCAACATACATCGTATGGAGCGCCGGGGCGTCGAAGCCCGTCAGCCACATATCGCGAACGATCACGACGCTCAGGCTGTCGCTCGGATCACGAAAGCGCTTGGCCAGCGCTTCCCGGCGCGCCTTGTTGCGGCTGTGCTGGGCGATCCGCGGTCCTTCCGATGCGGACCCCGTCATGACGACTTTGATCGCGCCCTCCTCGTCGTCTTCGTCGTACCAAGCTGGACGTAGCTTGACGATCTCGTCATGTAGATCCATGCAAATGCGCCGGCTCATACAGACGATCATCGCCTTGCCAGCCAGGGCTTCGAGCCGCGCCTCGTAGTGGTCGACGATGTCCTTCGCGACGAGTTGGAGTCGCTTCTCGGAACCAATGACGGCCTCAAGCTGCGCCCATTTCGACTTCAGCTTCTCCTTGCGCTCGATCTCCTCGCCCTCCGTAGCTTCCTCAAAATCAGCGTCGAGCGTCGGCTTTTCGGTGTCGAGCAGCTCTAGTTTCGCAAGCCTGCTTTCGTAGTAGATGGGAACCGTAGCGTTGTCTTCAACGGCACGCTGGATGTCGTATTTACTGATGTAGTCGCCAAAGACCGCTCGCGTATTCGCGTCGGCCTTCTCGATCGGCGTGCCGGTGAACCCGATAAACGACGCGTTGGGGAGCGCGTCCCGCATGTGGCGCGCAAAGCCGTCGATGAAGTCGTACTGGCTGCGGTGCGCTTCGTCCGCGATCACGATGATGTTCCGTCGATCGGAAAGTGCCGGGTGGCGACCGCCTTTGTCCTCCGGGAAGAATTTCTGGATGGTCGTGAACACTACGCCGCCCGCGGAAACGTTGAGCTTCCGCCGCAGGTCCTCCCGGTTCTCCGCCTGCACCGGCGGCTGCCGGAGCAGGTCCCGGCAACGTGAGAACGTGCCAAAGAGCTGGTCGTCCAAGTCGTTGCGGTCTGTCAGGACGACAACGGTCGGGTTGGCCATGCCGGGCTCGCGGATGATCCGGCCGGCATAGAACGCCATCGTGAGGCTCTTGCCGGAGCCCTGCGTGTGCCAGACCACGCCTACCCGCTGGTCGCCCGGCTCGCCGCCGTGCTGCTGGCCGGTCTCGTAACCCCGCCGGATATCGCTGGTGCGTTTGTCCTTGTGCTGCTCCTCGGAGGCGCGGAGCGTTTCCTGGACCGCGTATCTCACAGCGTGGAACTGGTGGTAGCCCGCCATCTTCTTCGCGAGCGCGCCGCTCCCGTCGTCCTCGAAGACGATGAAGTCTCGTATCAGGTCGAGGAACCGGCGCTTCTCGAACATCCCCTCCAGCAAGACCTGGAGCTGCAGCTCATAGTCCTCAGCCACCTCCTCG
>JADFRJ010000119.1 GCA_022561355.1 Chloroflexota bacterium
CGTGGAAGTACCCTCAAGAGGCGTGGGACCACATCATGTTCGGTCTGCGTCTTGGTGAGACTCCACGCCTCTGCGTGACGGGTACGCCGAAACCGACACCGTTCATACGCAGGCTGCTGAAAGATAAACGTTGCGTGGACGTGGTCGGTTCGACGTACGAAAACCGCGAGAACTTGACCGAGTACTTCTTCGAGTCCATCGCTAAGTACGAGGGCACGCGCGTTGGTCGGCAGGAAATCCATGGTGAGGTGCTGGATCCGGAGGAGGAGCCGGAGCTTGGGCGACGACCAGTAAAGAAGGCGCGCTAGCGTGGCTGTGGCTAGGATGCAACCACGCAATAACTCCAGGAAGGTCAGTTACGACAAAACGAGACGACGTGGGCGAGGCCAGAACGTATTCCACTGGATGACCCCCACCGCGCTTGGCTTCTGGGGAAGCATGACGATGATCATCGCGCTGGCGGCTGTGGGCGATCTGTTCTTGGTCACTGTACCAGCACACGCGATGACCCGTGGCCGACGAGTTCTGACGGAACCTACACGAGCTCTGATGTGACGCCCGTCGACGTGATGGCGGCGCTGTTCGCCCGCTCGGTGGCCGCCGTCGTCGTGGTCGTCATACACGCGATCTTCCGGTGGAGGAGAACGCTTGAACGGCGCACACGTCAGGACGGTTCCGAGGTGGAACGCGAGGTGCCCGGCCGCACTAACCGAAAGGTCTGATCATTGTCACAAGAAACGATTTTCCTGTGGGGCGGATTCACCGCCATCATCGTCACGATGATGGCTTTCGACCTGTTCGTACTTAATCGGAAGGCGCACGTTGTCGCCGTCAAGGAGGCGCTCCTGTGGAGCGCCATGTGGATTGGTCTAGCGCTGGTTTTTGGGGCCGGGGTCTTCCTCTTCCTCGGAGAGCAGAAGGGGCTGGAGTACCTGACCGCTTACACGATTGAGAAGTCGCTCAGCGTGGACAACATCTTCGTGTTTATGGTGATCTTCCAGTACTTCGCCGTGCCCCCGCTTCTTCAGCCTAAGGCACTGCGCTGGGGCATCATCGGCGCGCTCGTGATGCGCCTCATCTTCATCCTCGCAGGCGCGGCCCTCCTTGACGCGTTCCACTGGATGATCTTCGTCTTCGGCGGCATTCTGCTCTTTACGGCCTTCCGGCTGGCCACCCAGAAGGAGCACGAGATTCACCCTGAACGCAACCCGGTGATCAAGCTCTTCCGGCGCTTCATGCCGGTGGCGCCTGACTATCAAGGCGACCGCTTCTTCACGCGCCTGGACGGGCGACTCGTGGCCACGCCCCTCTTCTTGGTCCTCCTTGTGATTGAGACCACTGACGTCGTCTTTGCCATCGATTCCATTCCCGCTATCTTTTCCGTAACGCGCGATCCTTTCATCGTCTATACGTCGAACGCCTTCGCCATTCTGGGCCTGCGGGCGCTTTACTTTGCGCTGGCGGGGATCATGGACTACTTCGTCTATCTCCGGCAGGGGCTAGTGGTGATCTTGGCCTTCGTCGGCGTCAAGATGCTGATTTCTGGGGTGTACAAGATTCCCACCCCCGTATCGTTAGGGGTCATAGCGGGAATTCTGCTCGTTGCGATCGCCGCATCCCTTGTAGTTAAGAAGATGGCCGCTACGCCGGAAGACTCCGTGTCCGTTCGTTAGCGCAGAACGGTATGGGCGCGTGCTCGACAGCCCGGCCAAAGGCGGGCTAGCGGTTCGGCGTTCGTGCTCTGCCCTTTAGGTGAACGTCCCAAGGCCGCTGCTGTGGTATCTTCGGGCCGAAGGGATTCGTATGGAAGAGCGCGAGCTTGTCGTCGACCTGATCATCATCATCATGGCCGCGGCCGGCGGCGGCCTGGCAGCGTCTGCCCTCCGGCTTCCTACCGTCCTTGGCTATCTGGTGGCGGGCGTCATTGTTGGCAACTACATCCCTGGCCTAGAGATCGACGTGGCTCGGTTGCAGGACATCGCGGAGCTGGGCGTGGCGCTCTTGCTCTTCACGCTGGGCGTCAAGTTCTCCGTGAGAAAGCTGGCCGACGTCTCACGCATCGCCGTCTTCGGCGGTGGACTGCAGATCCTGATGACGACTGGCCTTGGGCTCCTCGTCGGGCTTGCGCTTGGCCTCGACGTGAAGGCAGCCCTCGTCCTAGGCTACGCGGTCGCGATCAGCAGCACAATGGTCGTTCTCAAGCTGCTGGAGGACCGTGGCGAGATGGACGCGGTCCACGCCAGAGTCGCGCTGGGCATCCTGCTTGTTCAGGACCTGGCTGTTGTGCTGATGGTGATCCTGATCGGCGCTACGGCGAGCGAAACCGGCCTGTCGCTGGCCCGCGAGATCGGGTTCGCGCTCGGGAAGGCGGTCCTGCTGCTGGCGGGCACGTACCTGCTGAGCATCTGGGTCGTCCCGTGGTTCCTCGCCCGCCTCGCCAGAACCGGATCGCGAGAGCTGTTCTTGCTCGGCGTGCTCTCGATCGCCCTGGGCCTGGCCGGTGGCAGCTTCGCGCTCGGGCTCTCGATCGCGTTCGGCGCGTTCCTGGCGGGGCTCGTCGTGTCCGAGTCCGAATACAGCTATCAGACGCTGGCTGAGGTCGTGCCGCTTCGCGATGTGTTCGCGACAGTCTTCTTCGTCGCGATGGGCATGCTGATCGATCCGAAGGTCCTCATCGAACAGCCGGGCTGGGTTGCCGCGATAACGGCGACTGTAGTGATCGGAAAGCTGCTGCTCGTCTGGCTGCTCGTCGCGGCGTTCGGCTATCGGACGCGCACCGCTCTCTATGTTGGGCTGGCGCTGGCCCAGATGGGTGAGTTCTCCTTCGTGCTGAGCCAGACGGCACTGGACGAAGGCGTCTTCTCTCCGGCCGTTCACTCAGCCGTCCTCATGTCGGCGCTCTTGAGCATCTTGCTCACACCCATGCTGGGCATGGTGCCGAAGATCGTGCCGCGCCTGTCGCGGTTCGCGTTCTTGGACGCGATATTGGGCGAGCCCGAACCCGCCGTGGAGGGGCCACGTGGAGAGCTTAGGCGCCACGCCGTCGTCTGCGGATACGGCCCCGTCGGGCGCGAACTCGTGCAGGCATTGAAACAGCGTGACTTCCCGTTCATCGTCGTGGAGCTGGATCCCTATCGGACGGACGAACTGAAAGAGGCCAACGTCCCGTGGATTTACGGCGACGCGACCAACGCCGCCGTCCTTGAAGCCTGCCGCGTCTTGGACGCGCGGATCGTGGCCGTGACGCTGTCAGAACCCGCCGCCGCGGAAGCGATCGTGCGGCGCGCCAAAGAGATGAATCCTCGCGTTGACGTCGTCGTACGGGGCGAGGGGAGCCAGGAGCGCATCACGCTCATGGAAGCCGGCGCCGAAGAGGTCGTGCATCCAGAGCTGGAGGCCGGCCTGGAGTTTGTCCGTCACACGCTGCACCGGTTCGGCGTGGACAGCACGCAGATCCGTGCGCTGCTCAGCCGCCGCCGCCGGGACATCTACGGACCGTAGGTTGTCTGACGCGCGCCTTCGAACTAGCGCGCGGTCCAGCCGCCGTCGATGACGAGCGAAGCGCCTGTCATGTAAGAGGAGTCGTCGGAGGCCAGAAAGAGCGCGGCCTTGGCGATCTCCTCCGGCTTGCCGTAGCGTCCCATAGGCGTCTGTGTTTGCAACTGACTGTTGAGCGCTTCTACTTCGCGGATGGGCGCGGTCATCGGCGTTTCGATCCAGCCGGGATTGATGCAGTTCACCCGGACGTTTCTTGAGCCGTAGGCGATAGCGAAATTCTTCGTCAGGCCGACGACGCCGTGCTTGGCGGCGACATACGGGTCCTCCGCGCCGATGCCCACGAGGCCCAGGATAGAGGACAGATTGATGACCGAGCCGCCGCCTGTTGCCGCTAGCTTCTCCGCACCGTACTTGCAGCCGTAGTAGACGCCGGACAGGTTCACCGCGATCGTTGTGTCCCAGTCCTTCTGCGAAACTCCCGCGTTGTTCACGATGATGTCCAGGCCTCCGAAGCGCTCCTCCGCCGACGCGATGGCGGCCTGCACGTCTTCCTCGGAAGAGGTATCGCAGTGCGTAAACGCGGCCCGCTCACCGATCTCGTCCGCCACCGCCGCGCCCATCTCCTCGTTCAGCTCAGCGATCAACACCGACGCGCCCTCGCTGGCGAACTCGATGGCGATTGCCCGGCCAATGCCGGAACCTGCCCCTGTGACCAGCGCTACCTTGTCCTTCAATCGCATTGTCGTTCAATCCTTCCGCGTCTTGACGTGTTGACCCACTCTACTTATCCTGTGGCGAAGAGCGAAGCAAGCGGGAGGATGTGCGCCGTGCAAGTGAGTGTCTTCTATTTGCCGTCTATCGGCTCGCGAGCAGAGATAGAGAAAGGGATGGCGGGCCTTCGAACCGACCTCTACCAGCAGATGCTAACGGAGTTGAAGGAACAGGCGCAGTGCGCGGACGAGCTTGGCTACGACTCGATCTCGTTTACGGAGCATCACTTCCACGTGGAAGGGTTCGAGATCTCGAACAACCCAGTCATGCTCGACCTCTTCGTTGCGCTGAACACCAAGCGCATCCGCGTCGGCCAGCTCGGCATCGTTCTGCCGTCGCAGAACCCGCTGCGCGTTGCCGAGGACATCGCCATGCTGGACCACATGAGTGGCGGCAGGGCGAACGCGGGGTTCGCGCGCGGGTACCAGCGTCGCTGGGTCGATGTGATGGCCCAGCAGTTGCACGGCATCCACGGCGCGACGCCGTTCGAGCACGATGCGATCGATGAGGCGAACAGGGCCGCGTTCGAGGAGCACTTTCGGATCGTAAAGCAGGCCTGGACTGAAGACATGATGGAGTTTCACGGCAAGTACTGGCAGATCCCTCCGGAGGGAACGCCCTGGACCATAGACGCCACGAAGCAGTGGGGGAGTGGTGTCGATGAACAGGGTATCGTGCGCCAGATCGGCGTTGTGCCGAAACCGCTCCAGAAGCCGCACCCGCCGATCTTCCAGCCCTTCGCGTCCAGTGAGAACTCGATCCGCTGGTGCGCTCGCGAGGAGATCACCGCCATCCTGCCACCGATGTACGCGGCGTTCCAGAACCAGCTCTACGAGATCTACGCGGAGGAGGCTGCGAGCGTTGGGCGCAAGGTGGCGCCGGGGGAAGGCCTGGGCGTCTTGCGAGATGTCGTTGTCGCGGATACGGACGAAGAGGCTCTGGAGCTATGGAGCCAGTCCGGCGCGTTCTGCGGCGCGGCCTGGTTCGCCCCGTTTGGCTTCAGCCGCCTGCTGACCGAGCCAGGCGTCGATGAGCGGCTAACGCCGCAGGACCTCATGGACCGCGGCATGCTGCTCGTCGGGTCGCCGGACACGGTGAGCCGCCAGATGGAGCGGCTGCTCAGCGACGCGCCCGTCCGCTGGCTCTTCGCGTGGACGTACAACGGCCTGATGCCGCACGAAAAGATCATGCGCTCGCTCGACCTATTTCAAACGAAAGTGATGCCGCGGTTCGAGGGAGCGCCGGACTAGATCGCTGGCGTGTTGGCTACTCTTCGCCCTCCATCTTGTCAAGGCGCTCGTAAATCGGGTACTCGATGAGCATGTGCTGGGCCATGCTGCTCGCGAGCAGGCCGACCGCGAGCACGACGCCGCCGATGATCGTCAGGACATCCTGGTTGTTTACCGCGCCTACCGCCAGTAGGACTGCCCCGGCCATCCCGGCTAAGGTCGCGGGGAGAGTGACGCCGTGGCCTGCTTCACCGTTGAGTAGTGTCGCTAACCGCTGGAACATGGTTGATCCTCCTTGATCTGTATGGCGTTTCTAACGAGTCTAAGCGTGCGTTGCGAGAGAATCAAGCGCGTGCGGCGACCGTGCTCGAGAAGCTGCGCCGGTGCTCGCTTTGTTCGACTCCCAAGGCCAAGCAGGCCGGCGTCAAGCCACGTCATGATCATCGAGCAGAGGCAAAGGAGGCATCCCGAGCGCAGCACGGTAGGTGGAATGATAGTGGTGCAGGGCGGGCTCGTTGCGGCCGAACAGTACGTGCTCGAGCGACCCCGCATTGGCTGATCGTTGCTGGCTTGCCGCTACCACGTAGTCCTCGTCGCGAATGATCGAGGCAAACATTTCAGAGATGGTGCGCACCGCGGTCTCTGCCGAGCTGCCAGCTTCGGTCCCCGGCCACACGTAGAACGAGATGCGGCTTACGTGGCGGCCTGTCTGTCCTGGGGTCGGGTACGCGCGGACGAGGAAGGCTCCGAACTCAGATGGCAGGAGTTGCACGTTCGGGAACAGCCAGTAGGCGGGAAGGCCCGCGGTGGTGACGCGCCATTCATTCTCAGGCAGCTTCAACATGTCGTCAATCTCACGCCGGCAAAGCAGCATGCGATGATTCCGCCCGAACGTATCGTAGCATTGCACGTTTCCGTGAAACGTCAGGTTTAAGGACTTGCTGTGCAGCACGGGAAAGTGGTACGTCTCGCCAAACGTGTCCATGGCGAGCTTCCAGTTGCAGGCCACGTCGTACGTGTCGCCGCCGAGGTATCGAAGGCTGTCGAAGTTCCAGCTCTCAAACTCATCACTCAGTTCGTCGCCGAGGAGCGCGTCGACGTCAATGGTTCCGGCCGGGTCGGGATGGATCCACAGAATTCCGTGGCGTTCCGCCGCCGGGAGTTCCACAAGTCCCCTGCAGGAGGTATCAACATCCCCGAAGTGATCACCCTTGGTCAGACCGATCAGCGTCCCTTCGAGCGAGTAGGTCCAGTTATGAAACGGACAGCTGAAGCTGGTCGCATCGTCGCCACGCTCACGGTTTTCCACGACGGCGCCACGATGACGGCAGGCATTCACAAACGCCCGGAAGCGGCCTTCATTGTCGCGCGTTGTGAGGATCGGCACGCCAAGGTCGTCGATCGTCATGAACGACCCAGGAGCGGCCAGGTCCCCCGATAGTCCTACGATCTGTGGGTGGTGAACGAAGAACTCGTTCCACTCGCGCTCCGCCAGCTCGGGGTCGACGTAGACGCGCGTGGGGTTGAGCATCAGCCCCCCCGCATCGACATTGGTACCCGCATCGAGATGAGTCTCTAGTTGCTTGATGAGTCGAACCTGTACTTCATGGCGCATCGATTAACACTCCTCAGAGGATTCGGCCAAGGG
>JADFRJ010000002.1 GCA_022561355.1 Chloroflexota bacterium
CCGTTCGCCCTGGATGAGGAAGGTCAGATAGTCGCCGCTGAAGGCGGCGCCCCCTCCATTTCACCAGCCATGCTGGAGTGGAACCTCCAGACCGAGCCCTGGGTCTACGTCTTAGACGCTGCCGGGATCATTGCCACCCGCATTGAAGGCTCGGCCAGCCCTGCTGAACTGACCGAGGCGCTCACCGCCATCCTCGGCTAGCCAGCGACCGACTTCTCTCCCCCGCCACAGGCAAACGCGACAAGGGCTAACGCCGCCAGTAAGACGGCAAGTCCGAACAACCTGGCTGGCGTCACGGGTTCCCGACTTAGAAGCGTACGAACTGATCCACGCCGGCCATGACGAAAAGTAAGGCCAAGTATGGAAGAGAGTAGAAGAACAGCGCCATGCTCGCCTTATCGCTCGGCTTCCGCCAGAGGCGCACCGCGTAGTAGATGAAGCCCGCGCCCAGAACGGCCGCCGTAACTGCGTACAAGAGGCCCATACCGGCGACAGGCACGAGCACGAAACTCGACGCGACAAGAATCACGCTGTAGATCAGGATCTGGCGGTTCGTTTCGCTCTCGCTGCTCACCACAGGAAGCATCGGCACGGATGCGCTCGCGTAGTCATCTTTGTAGCGTTGCGCCAAGGCCCAAAAGTGCGGCGGCGTCCACAGAAAAATGATCCCGAATAGCACCAGCGCCGGCCAGTCCAAGCTTCCGGTTACCGCCGCCCAACCGATGACGGGCGGTATCGCACCGGCGGCCCCGCCAATCACGATGTTCTGAGAGCTGTCACGCTTCAGCCATATTGAGTAGACGAAGACGTAGAACAGCAGCGCGCCAGCCGCCAGCAATGCGGCTGGCATATTGACAGTAATGGCGAGCACGGAGAACCCGGCGATCCCCAGGCACATCCCGAACAGCAGCGCCCGCTCAGGTTCGATCAGCCCTGCGGGGATCGGCCGCGACTTCGTACGCTCCATGATTGCATCGATGTCGCGATCCACGTAGCAGTTGATCGCATTCGCACCGCCCGCCGAGAGCGTTCCGCCCACGAGCGTCAACAGAATCAGCCAGAGCGATGGCCAGCCTTGTTCAGCTAAGATCATCGCGGGCACCGTCGTCACCAGCAGCAGCCCGATGATCCGCGGCTTCGTGAGCGCCACGTAGTTTCGCAGCACTGCAAGGAAGCCCGGCCGTTCCGCGGCCAGCACGGCGCGCGGAAGATCGATCGCCTGCGTCGCTACGTCTTGTCGAACAGCCATCTATCCTCAGGAACCCTGTATCGGCATCGATTGGTGCGCCGGCTCTCTTAGGGCAGCGGGTCGCTCCGGTTTGCCCAATCGCGATACGCTGCCCTCTGCGGCGCGATGCGCGATCAGCGTTACGCCAACCATGATAGACCACAGCGCGACGGCGAGCGCCAGGTGGGCCGCCCTCGCGGCCGGCTCCAGCAACGTCCAAATGTTCGCGGCGCCAACAAGCGCCTGCAGCAGCACCAGGGCGAACGCGGCCAGCGATACCGTCACGAGCAATCGATCGTGCCGCTGCGTTTGCCAGGCTCTCAGCGCGACGTATCCGATCAACAGGCCAATAGCGGCGGCCGCGAAGCGATGCGTCGCATGAATGATCGCCAGCCTCGCGCCATCCGGCAGAAGCTGTCCATCGAACAGCGGCCAATCGCGGAACGCCAATCCCGCGCCACTCCCGGCCACATACGATCCTGACAGCATCAGCCCGAACGTGGCGATTGCGGCAAACAACGCCAAATTCCGAAACGACGCCGCCTCCGCGCTTTGCTGTACGGCGGGCAGCCTGGACCCCCACGAGACGAACGCCAGGGCCATAAGCAGCGCGAGCAGTGCCGATGCGAGAGCTAGGTGCGCCATAACCAGGTTGGCGGGCAGCTCGTTCAGAACCGTCGCGCCTCCCAGGAGAGCCTGAGCTATTACCAAGACCAGGGCCAAGGCGGACCCCCAAACGATCACATGGTTGTTGCGATACGTTCGCCACGCCACGATCAGGACGGCGAGAATCAGAAAGCCCACGACCGACGCGAGCAATCTGTGCGAGAACTCAATCATCACGGCCGTTTCGAAGGGTGGGATCAACTCACCATGGCAGCGTGGCCAATCGGGACAGGCGTCGCCGGAATCAGTCGCGCGGACGACGCCGCCCAAAACGATCAATGAGTAGGTGGCGAATATGGTCGAGAGGATCAGCCAGCGGAATCCGCTGCCACTCCCCTCAGAACCATGGTTCCTTGCTTCCAAGCCAGCACGCTTTCGATTGTGATTTCGAGTACAAGTAGATAATAACAGCTACCGCTGTCAGAACAAAAGCAGCCTGCGCATCAACTACCCTCACGCTTGACCGTACATCGGGTTTGTGATAGGAGGTACAAGGTAATGACAGATACAAAGGACGCCAATCCACCACCCTCTGACGACGCCCCGGACGCTGGTGAACGCTTAGCGTTACCCCTCCTGATACCGGTCATCGCCTTTCTCTTCGCCATACTCATCATCTATGGCCTCTCCAGGATCTACCTCGAACTCAACGACATCACGATCGGCACCGTCACAATGGCAACGCCGCTCGCAATCGGGGTGTCCCTCTACATCCTCTTCGCGGCCTGGTACATGGCTAGCAATCGCCGCGTCCCAATGTGGCAGACCACCTCGATCGGCATGGTCGCTGTGGTTGCGGTCACCGGCGGAGCGATCTGGGCCGCCGTAGACGACAGAGGAGAGGGCGAGGCTCACGCCGCCAACGGCGGCGAGCCCACACCGACGGCACCAGTTGAGGAAGGCCAGGTGTTAATCGGCCTCACGGAAACCGATTGGGTCGTCAGCGCCTCGCCGGACTCCATTCCAGCCGGTGAAATCACCTTTGCCGTCTCGAACGAGGGGAACATCGGGCACAATCTGCGCATTATCAAGACCGACCTGCCCGCCGATGCCTTGCCGTTGGACAGTACGGGCCTAGCTGTTGATGAAGGAGCAGTGAATGTCGTCGCGCAGAGCCCGGAATTGAGGTCTGGTGAAACCGACGAAATAATTACCACGCTAGAGGCTGGCAGCTACGTACTGATCTGCAACATCGCGGGCCACTATGACGCTGGCATGAACGCGGCGTTCACCGTCCAGTAAGCTTCACGCATCCCCGTAGACCGAAACTGAGGAGCCCTCTCAAGAGGGCTCCGATTGATCGTACAAGAGATCCCGCGTTTACCTGCTCTGCTGCAAGCCTAGCTGTTCCAACTCCCCCTCAGCCTCATCCCACTGCGACTCCTTCTCCGCAGCCTCCTCCTCAAAGTACCAGCGGAAGAAGACGACCGTCATATAGGACCAGAGGATCATCGTACCGATAAGTTTCATCGCGCCACCTGCTACCTGCTGATCGTCCAGCGCCGTCCAGCCCCAAATGCGGGGAGCGTCCTCGTAAAAGGAATACACGACGGTGTCTGAGAACGTGATGAACGACGCCATGATTGCCGGCAACATCGACTGCAGGAACAAGTAGCCCAGCCGCAGTGGCGGGTTGAGGCGTGGCAGCTCGGGGATCGGGCTCAGCACGGGCCACCACATGAGCAGAGCCGTGCCGACAAATGTGGCGTGCACGAGCAGATGGAAGAAGTGGACCCGCAACTGCAGATCGATCGTTCCAGGTAGGTGAAGGAGCAGCAGCGCCGCGTTGAAAATCGCGAACGCAACGACCGGCTGAGTAAGCGGCTTGGCTACCCGCATGACGCCGGGCGCTCTCAGAAGCGCCTGCCAGAGCCAGCCGGGGATACCGGCCAGCAACAGCGGCGCGGCGACGAGCGTCAGCAGCACGTGCTGGATCATGTGAGCCGTCGCTAGGTAATTCTCTGCCAGGTCGTGGAGCGGCGAACCGCCCGCAATGTAGATCGCCAGCACGCCAAGCGTAAAGAGCGCCACCTGGCGCTTCGTCACACGCCGGGCCTCAGACAGGCCCGTCTTCATCTGTGTCACCGCATACAGGTACCCGCCCTCCAGAAGCACGCAGATCAGGACCACGTCAAGGTGCGGGGTCCAGTCCAGCCATTCGTAGCCGGCGATGTGCAATAGGGACATGGGTAGCTGGAAGCGCTCTCAGACCAGGCTGGCGCCCAGCGTCGACAACACGACCACGAACAACGCGACCACGAGGACCATACCTGTCGTAAACATGACAGTCAGCAGCCTGTTGTCAAAGCGAAGGTGCATGAACCACAGGATAACGAGCACGAACTTCAGCGCCGAAAGCACGAGGAGGATCGGCAGCAGCGTGTCGCCGAGCGCGTCAACATAGTAGATCGCCACCTCGATCCCAGTAATGACAGCCAGTATCAGACCAACTTTGACGTACTCAGCCGCATCCGGGTGCCCGTCTGCCGGGTGATCGAATATCTCATACTCCTCCTCGGCCGGTGCGGGCTGTGGCCATTTCAACTCGATAGGCGACATCGCCAGCAGCACGCCAAGCGCGCCGACAGCGATCAACGGGATGCCAAGCAAGTAGGCCGGGTTCTCGAAGAACGCCTTCCCGTCTGCGGCCAGTACGAACGTAAGCAGCTCTAGCATCTATCCCTCGCTATTGCAGCAGGTAGACCAACGTGAAGATCACGATCCAGACGACATCGACGAAGTGCCAATACAGCCCAGCCAACTCCACGTTCAACGCATTCTCGCTCGTGATACGCCCCCTCCGGGCCATTACCCAGAGCGCAACGAGGATGAGGACACCAACCGAGACGTGAGCGCCGTGGAAGCCTGTGAGCACAAAGAACGATGTGCCAAACAGGTTCGTGTTGACCGACAAACCTTCCTTGTGGAACTCGGTGAACTCGAACGCCTGCCCTGCCAGGAATGTCATACCGAGCAGCGCGGTGGCCGCTAGCCAGATCTGCAGGCCGCGGCGGTCGTTGCGCTGGATCGCCGCCAGCGCGAGCACCATCGTCACGCTGCTCATCAGCAGCACGAATGCGCTGACCGAGGTGAACGGAATATCGAACAGCCCAGAGTAGGCGACCCCGTCGATCACGCGGTCCGTGGGGTACGGTGGAGTGACGCTGCTGTTGCGATACAGCAGATAGGTGCCGATCATCCCGCCGAAGAACAGGCACTCCGACGCGAGGAAGAGCCACATGAGCAGCTTCCTGTTATCGATGCCCGTGTTCGTCACGTGGGCGGCGTCAGCGGTAGGCGCGTGTTGCACGTCAGATCACTCCGTAGCGGGCTCCAGCGCCCATGCGAACACTCCAACCAGCGTGATTACCGCGCCAACAGGGATCAGCGGCAACATCCAAGGGTTGTCCCAGTAGATGAAGCCGGAGGCCAGGAGCGGCAGCCCGGCGGACGCGATCAGGGGGATGATCGATGGCGATGGCAGATGGATATCGTGCCCGCTGCTGTCGTTATCATCACCGTTCGCGCCGCCTGCCATCGCCGGCACCAACTCGCCGGCCTCATTTTGCACATACTTCTTCGCCCAGTGGGCGTCCAGCTCCGTGACCTGCGGGATCTTGGCGAAGTTATACACCGGCGGCGGCGACGGTATCGCCCACTCGAGCGTACGGCCATCCCATGGGTCCGCACCGGCATCCTCCTTGCTTCGCATGCTCACGACGACGTTGATTAAGAACACCGCAATCGAGAATGCGATCAGGAACGCGCCGGCTGTCGACATCATGTTCCAGAGGCCGTAACCAAGCCCGGCCTCATACGTAGACGTCCGCCTTATCATCCCCAAAAAGCCAAGGATCATCATCGGCTGGAACGTGACGTTGAAGCCGATGAACATCGCCCAGAAGTGTAGTTGGCCCAGCTTTTCGTTCATGAACTTTCCGCTGAACTTCGGGAACCAGTAGTAGACGCCCGCGAAGAGCCCAAACAGCGCGCCTCCGATCAGCACCTGGTGGAAGTGAGCGACGACGAAGTACGTGTCCTGCTGCTGGTAGTCCGATGGCACCATCGAATGCATCACACCTGTCAGGCCGCCGATCGTGAACATCGCGATGAAGCCCAGCGCGAACAGCAAGGGCGTCTTGAAGCTGATCGAGCCGCCCCATAGCGTGGCCAGCCAGTTGAAGATCTTGATGCCAGTCGGCACACCAATGAGCAGCGTCGAAACGCCGAACGCCGCGTTCGCCGCCGAACCCAAGCCGACCGTGTACATATGATGCGCCCAGACTCCCCAACTCATAAATGCGATTGCGATGCCTGAGAAGACGACGAACGGGTAGCCGAACAGCGGCTTACGAGAGAACGTCGGCAGGATCTCAGATATGATGCCCATCGCCGGCAGGATCAGGATGTAGACCTCTGGATGGCCGAAGAGCCAGAACATGTGCTGCCACAGCAGTGGTGTTCCTCCCGCGCCAACGTTGAAAAAATTCGCGCCAAAGAGGCGGTCGAACAGGAGCTGGAAGAGCGCCACAGTGATAATGGGCATCGCGAAGATGATTAGAAACGAGGTCACCAGCGTCATCCACACGAAGACCGGCATACGGAAGAGCGTCATCCCCGGCGCTCGCATGTTGACGATCGTCACGATGAAGTTGAAACCACCGGCCATCGACGCAACGCCCAGGATCAGGAGCCCGAAGGCCCAAAAGTCGATACCGGTTCCTGGCGAGAATTGATTCAGCGTCAGCGGCGCATAGCCGAACCACCCGCCGTCCGGCGCGCCAAGGTGTCCTTCAAAGAACGAACCTGCCGGGTTGCCGGTAAAGAAGCTCGCGCTCATAAGCATCCCGCCGAAAAGGAACGTCCAGTAGCTGAAGGCGTTTAACCTTGGGAACGCGACGTCGCGCGCGCCGATCATCAGCGGAATGACCAAGTTGAAGAAGGCCGCGCTCAGTGGCATCACCACCAGGAAGATCATCGTCGTCCCGTGCATCGTGAAGAGCCGGTTGTACTGGTCCGGGTCGACGAGGGTCAACCCCGGCCGCGCCAACTGCAGTCTGATGATCAACGCCTCGATGCCTCCGACAAGGAAGAAGAACATCGCCGTCGCGCCATACATCAGGCCAATGCGCTTGTGGTCGATCGTCGTCAACCAACTCCACACGCCCTGGTAGGTCTCCCCCTGCTGGCGCATGCGGCGGAGCGCCTCGCCAACAGTTGGTGCTGGCCGCTCGATCATCACTCCTGCCATGCCTGGCTCCTTGTCTGCATCGACTTACTCTAGGGCACGCACGCCGCTGGCGGATCGGGATCCTCGCCCTCCACCGCAATCGCTTCCAGGCATGCTTCGAACTGCGCCGGCTCAAGGGCCGTCGTCTTGAACCTCATGATCGCGTGACCAATGCCGCAGAACTCAGCGCACTGCCCCAAAAAGACGCCCGTTTCTGTGGCGTTGAACTTGAGCGTATTCGCGCGTCCCGGCATCACGTCTTGCTTGCCGGCCAGCTTCGGAATCCAGAAGCTGTGGATCACGTCCAGCGACTCAAGCTCCACACCCACTTCTCTATCGACAGGGATATAGAGGTCGACCGTCCTGAACGGACGTCCGTCCTCGTCCGCGTATTCTGGATCAAGGTAGTCAAAGCGCCAGTTCCACTGCTGCGCCACCACGCGGACGTGCAGCGCATCTTCGCCCGCTTTTCCTCCCAGGTCGATGACGGCGTCTACAGTCGGAACCGCGATAGCGAGCAGGAGCACCGCAGGCGCGATTGTCCAGGCTATCTCCAGGGTGTTGTTACCTTCGACTTGCTTGGGAATCCCGTCTCCTTCCCGCCGGCGGAAGCGAACGAGGATATAGACCATCGCGACCGCCACGCCGATGAGGACAATAATGGCCGGGATGAGCACCAGGATGAACAGGTCCAGCTGCCTATCGGCCACGTCTCCGGCGGGGTTGAACGTGTTCTGGTCTCCGCCAAAAGCGCCACAGCCAGCCGTTACTACGACGGTGGCTACGATGAACGCCATCGTCGCCAGCTTTGCCGCAGAGACCTGACCGAGCTTCATTGCCCTCCCGAGGCAGTGAACGCCTTAGCGTCCACTCATATACGACCTTAGCTGACGGAGCCCCGTCAGTCCTTGTACCGTATATCACAATCCTTTGCCTTCGGTCAATTGAGCGCAGATAGGGCGCTGCCGGAGCAGCGCCCTATCTGCGAACGTCCTCTGTTAAGCGAGCTTATGCAGCCCTGCCTCGCCTCGTCTTGCCCTGCTTCGCGCTCGCCGGCATGACTGCCGGCAAGATCTCAATCGGCTTGCGTCGCAGGTCCTCAATGAAAACTGGGCCCTGGCAACGTTCGCAGCGCAACTTGTCACCGGGGCCAAACTTGGGCCCCTGATATCCAGGCCTAGGGCTGAAGCCCGTCAGCACAAGCTTCTTGTCTTTCGTACCCTCGACTTGGCCGCTGATGTGGCCACAGTGATAGCACTTCACGTCGCCTATCATGTCCATTACCAAGCTCCTCCCAAGCGCGCCGGGCGCCAGTAAACATGCCAACGTGGCAATGTTTCGGCAATGGGAGCAGCATCTGAAGGAGTGAGTCCCCTACTTGGAGAGAAGAATTCCCCGCCTGCGCGAGCGAAAGGCCCTGTTAGGTTTCGACGCGCTCTAGGCGGAAGCGGATGTTGCCGGACGGAGCGGAGACGTTTACCTCGTCGCCAGCGCTCTTCTTGAGGACGCTCCGGCCAACCGGAGACTCGAGCGATATCTTGCCTTGCGACGCGTCCGCCTCGGCTGGCCGCACGAGTGTGTAGGAGACTTCCTGGTTTGACTTCAAGTTGCGCAGCACAACCGTGCAACCTAGCTCGACGATATCTCCCTTCGGCTTTACCCCCTCCTCGACGATCACGACCTGATCGAGCGTCGCCTCAAGTCGGCGTATGCGGCCTTCAACGTAGCCCTGCTGATCGCGCGCCGCGTCCAGGGGCGCGTTCTCCTTAAAGTCCTTATCGGCCATCGCGCGCCTGATGTCGTCGATGATCCGTGGGCGCTGGGCCTTGAGAGCCTCAAGCTCGACCACCACCGCTGCCTTGACGCTCTCAGTCATCTCTATCGAATCGAGGGCCTGTGCCGTGCCCGCCTTCTTCGCACGCTTCTTGATCCGGAGATGTGTGCCAAGGTTGGTCGATGTGTACCCGGCCTTCTTCGCAAAGGCCAAGAACTTCTTCACCGCGTCGCCGCGCCGTCCGGCGTCAGTCATCGTGCCGGAGAACGTCTCCGCGTAGTTAGCCACCTCATTGGCCGTGAGCTGGCCCAGCACTCGGTCCGCGCCCGCCCAACGGACGAAGCGCTCCACCTCAGCCTGAATCGCAGTCGCGTCCTCGCCTCGCAAATCCTTGAGGTGCTCACGGGCCGCATCAAACAGCGTGATCGTCATGTCGTCGCTCATGGGGGCTCCTTACTTCGATTCTGGCATACAGCATCCTACCCGTCAACGACAGCTTTCCCCATTGCAATCCGCGTCCTTCAACATGGAGCCTTCTCTCGGCAGCAACGCTGGCGGTACAATTAGATCGTGAGCGCGATCTGGCGCCCCTCCGCTAGTACAAGCCTCGCCGTTGCGGTGCTCGCCTCCTTCTTACTCCTTGCGTGCGGCCAGACACCGAACAAGGTCCCGGACCCCACCACGAACCCGGATGCCAGCACCCGCACATTTGCTATGGGCGTCAGCTCCCTGCCAGCTGAACTCACCGAGGAGAGCTACAGCGAAACGTTTCGGCTCGCCGCAAGTGCCGGCGAGGTCATTCTCATCCAGCGGACGCCGCCATGGGAGGAGCTGCTAGGAGGCGCCTTCTCAGAAGAGACCGTCCTCACGACCCAGCGCGAGACGGCGCTGGCGGAAGAACACGGCCTCGATATCTTCGTCGCCATCGACCCCACAGACGGCACCCGGCAACGCAACCGTTTGGCCGGCCTCCCCGATGATCTACTGGGAGCAGGCTTCTCAGACCCGGACATCCACAAGGCGTTGATTGACTACGCGCGCTACATCGCCGAGACGTACCGCCCAAAGTACCTCGCGTTTGGCGTCGAAATGAACGGCTATCAGCAACATCACCCTGAGGACTTCGAGCGCTTCGTGGTCATCTACCACGAGGCGTACGAGGTAGTGAAAGAGATATCACCGGAGACGTTGGTCTTCCCCACGTTCCAGTTCGAAGAGCTGCAGGGGCGTCTGCCATTCCAAGATCCATTGCCGCCCCAGTGGCACCTCATCAGCCGATTCGAGCCACGGCTCGATGTCCTCGCGATCAGCACCTATCCAGATGTCGTCTTTCCAAGCGCGAACGAAATACCGGAGTCGTACTACGCGCAGCTCGCGCTCTACACGAACCGGCCGGTCGCCATCGCCGGCATGGGCTACTCGTCCAGGCCCAGCGAGGATATCTCTAAGGCCAAGGCAGAAGAAGCCCAGGCGGCATTCCTACGCCGCACGCTTGATAACGCGCAGCAACTCGACATGCCGTTTGTCGTCTGGTTCGTCAGCCAGGACCCATCATTTACGGGCGAGTCTGCGCTCGATCTCGGAAACTCAGGCCTGATCCAACAAAACGGCACCCCGAAACCGGCCTGGGATATCTGGCATACGGCGTCTCTCAGACCCCTGCAAGCTGTCCAGCCGAAACCCTAGGGGTAGACCAGTTCGCGCTCCAGCAGCGCCCGCGCGATTACAACCCGCTGGATCTGCGATGTGCCCTCCACGATCATCAATTGCCGCGCATCCCGATAGTGGCGCTCCAGCGGATGGTCCATCATATATCCCTGGGCGCCGAGCACCTGCAACGCATCCGATGACACCTTAACCGCAACCTCCGTCGCAAAGGCCTTCGCGATCGAAAGCAGCGCCGCGTCTTCGCGCTGATACTTGCCCTGATCGACTCGCCATGCGCCTTGGTAGACCAACAACCTCGCCGCCTCGATCTGGATTGCCATGTCCGCGAACATGAACTGGATCGCCTGCAATTCCGAGATCGGCTTGCCGAACGCCTCTCGCTGTCGAGCGTAGTCGAGAGCGTACGTCATCGCCCCTTCCGCCAGCCCAACGCCGCGTGCCCCGACCACAGGCCTGAGAGTGTTCAACGTGAGCATCGCGTGGTTGAACCCGCCGCCCTCCTCTTCGCCAAGCAGCAACTCCGGACCGAGCCGAACATCCTGAAACACAAGGTTCGCCGTTGGTACCCCGCGCACGCCCATCTTCCGATCGGTGCGAGCGACTGAGAAGCCAGGACTGTCCGTTGGCACGATGAAGGCTGAAATGTCGGACGGGCTCCCACTATCGCCTGTTTTAGCGAACGCCACAACGAAGTCAGCAACCGTACCACCGGAGATGAATACCTTCTCTCCATTGAGGATGTAGTCGTCGCCATCGCGCACGGCCCTGCTTTGCAGCGCGGAGGCGTCCGAGCCCGAATTGGGCTCGGTTAGGCAATAGGCGGCCTTAGCCTCACCCTTCGCCACCTGAGGCAACCAGGTCCGCTTCTGACTCTCGCTGCCGCCGAGCAGTATGGGTTGCGTGGGAAGTGCGGAGAGCAGAAGCATCAGGCCGCTGGCGCAGCAGTATTTGGCGATCTCCTCTACCGCCAGCGCCAATGCGAATACGCCTGCACCACTTCCGCCATACTGCTCTGGTATCGTGAGTCCCAGCAGCTCAACGTCACGAAACGCTTCAAAAATGTCGTGAGGATATTCGCCAGTCTCGTCCATTTCCGCCGCTCGGGGCGCTACGCGCTCCTTCGCGATCCGCCGAGCGGTGCCTTGAATCAGCTTTTGCTCCTCATTCAACTCAAATTGCATCACAGCCTCCCTGTTGGCAGAACACCGGGTAACTCACAAAAGCATATCGTATCTGGAATATCCCAAGCCAGCTGCTTGCGAATGGACGCTTTACCTTATATACTGACATCAGATTGACATTCCCAGAATAGCATCGTGGTAGTGTAAAGGGCGCGGCTCGACGGACGCCTTTGTATTCATATCCCCATAGGGATTCAACGGAAGAAGCCTATTCTTGATGATGGGATGGGCTGTCTTTGCGTGTCCAGCATTAAAGTAGGAGTCCTGCGATGGTAATGATCAGCGATCCGATGGCTGACGGCACCGGCGTCCCCAAGCTCACGAAGTCCTACGCGAGGATTCCACACGTACTGGACATTCCGCACCTGGTGCGGATCCAGCTCGATTCATACAGGTGGTTCCGAGAAGAGGGGCTCAGTGATCTCCTCAGCGAGATCTCACCGATCCAGGACTTCACCGGGAAGCGCATGGAGATGCGCTTTTCGCGGGAGATCACGCCCAAGGACGCCAAAGAGGATCTGGAGGAGTACGTTGGCCTCGTCCCGCTGGAAGACGTCAAGAAAGACGGCAAACGGCTGGCCAAAAAGGGCGAGCCGCTGACCCTCAATACGGCGAAGGCACTCCGCGGCGCGCGCATCCCTTCGGTTGCCGTGCGCCCGTACACCTTTGGCGAGCCCAAGCACAACCAGAACGAGTGTCGCGAACGTGACACGTCGTACTCCGCACCGCTCAAAGTCTGGGTGCAACTCCTCGTCAGGGAGACGGGCGAGGTAAAGGAGCAAGAGCTCTTCATGGGCGACTTCCCGCTCATGACAGAGAATGGCACCTTCATCATCAACGGTGCGGAGCGCGTCGTCGTAGCCCAACTCGTGCGCTCGCCGGGCTGCTACTTCGCGCTGAAGACGGACAAGACAAGCGGCCGAGCGCTCTGTTCCGGGAAGCTCATCCCCAGCCGGGGCGCCTGGCTTGAGTTTGAAACGTCCAACAAAGACGTTCTTTCCGTCAAGGTCGACCGTAAGCGCAAGATACCGATCACCACGCTCCTGCGCGCCATCGACGAGGACGACAAGCTTGATGACGAGGAACTCGGCACGGACGAACGCATGCTCAAGCTGTTCGAGGACGTCGACGACAATCCGGACCACAGCTACATCCAGTCGACGATCGATAAAGAGCCAACGAAGAACAAGCAAGAGGCTCTGCTGGAGTTCTATCGCAGGCTACGCCCGGGCGACCCGCCCACGAAAGAGAACGCACGCGGGCTTGTCAACTCGCTGTTCTTCAACCCACGGCGTTATGACTTAGGGCGCGTCGGCCGCTACAAGGTCACGGGACGTCTCGGCCTGAAAATTGGCGCCGAGACGCGCGCCCTCACCCGCGAAGACCTGAACGCCATCGTTCGGGAGATGATCTCCCTCAACAATGGCCGGAGCAAACCCGACGACATCGACCACCTCGGCAACCGGCGCGTACGCGCCGTTGGTGAGCTCATCCAGAATCAGTTCCGCGTCGGCCTCTTGCGCATGGAGCGCGTGGTCCGAGAGCGCATGACCATTACCGATGCTGACCAAGCTACGCCGAGCGCCTTGATCAACATTCGCCCCGTCGTCGCCTCCATGAAGGAGTTCTTTGGCGGCTCCCAGCTTTCGCAGTTCATGGATCAGACGAACCCGCTTGCGGAACTCACGCACAAACGCCGGCTGTCCGCACTGGGCCCAGGTGGCCTCTCACGAGACCGCGCCGGGTTCGACGTTCGCGACGTCCACTACAGCCACTATGGCCGCATCTGCCCGATTGAGACGCCTGAAGGGCCGAACATCGGCCTCATCGGCAGTCTCGCAACGTACGGCCTCCTCAACGAATACGGCTTCATCGAGACACCGTACCGGAAAGTGATCCGTGAACTCGCAGCCAGCGACGCCAACCTGGCTGGCAAGATCTCCCGGGAGTCAGTGTCGGGACCACGAGGCGGCGTCATCGTCGAAGAGGGCCAGGAGATTACGCCAGGATTGGTACGTAAGCTCGTCGAAGCCAACGTCGGTGCCGTTCAGGTCGTCCCGTACGTCACCAACGACATTCAATACCTCTCAGCAGACATTGAGGAGCGCTACATCATCGCCCAGGCGAACTCGATACTCGACGAGGACAACCACTTCGTGGAGAACCGCGTCGAGGCCCGGCAAGGCGAGAAGTTCCATACGGACCTGCCCGAACACATCGACTACATGGACGTCACGCCGAAACAAGTGCTCAGCGTCGCGACCTGCCTGATCCCGTTTCTTGAGCATGACGACGCGCCACGCGCCCTCATGGGCGCGAACATGCAGCGGCAGGCCGTGCCACTCCTGCGGCCACAGGTGCCACTCGTCACCACAGGCATGGAAAAGCGCGCCGCCTCTGACTCCGGCCAGGTAGTCCTAGCCGAACGCGCCGGCGTCGTCTCCTCGGTGTCCGCGGACGCCGTGACCGTGAAGTACGACACCGGCGGCGAAGTCACCTATCCGCTGCAGAGCTTCGTCCGTTCTAACCAGGGGACGTGTATGAACCAGCGCCCCGCCGTCACCGTGGGCCAGCACGTTCAGACCGGCGACGCGCTGGCAGACAGCTCTTCCACAGACCAAGGCGAGCTAGCCCTTGGCCAGAACGTGCTCGTCGCGTTCGTCTCTTGGGAGGGGCACAACTTCGAGGACGCGATCATCATTTCAGAACGCATCGTCCAAGACGACCGCTTCACCTCGATCCACATCGAGAAGCATGAGGTCGAATCGCGGGACACGAAGCTCGGCGCGGAGGAGATCACGCGCGACATCCCCAACGTCGGCGAAGAAAGCCTGCGCGACCTCGACGAGATGGGCATCATCCGTATTGGCGCGGAGGTCCACTCAGGCGATATCCTCGTCGGCAAGATCACGCCTAAGGGCGAGACGGAGCTGACGGCGGAGGAGAAGTTGCTGCGCGCCATCTTCGGAGAGAAGGCCCGTGAGGTGAAAGACACGTCGATGCGCGTGCCCCATGGAGAAAAGGGCAAGGTCATCGACGTGCTTGTGTTCTCCCGAGAGGACAACGACGAACTGCCCGCCGGCGTCAACCAACTCGTGCGCGTCAAGCTCGCGCAGCGGCGCAAGATCTCCGCGGGGGACAAGATGGCGGGACGCCACGGCAACAAAGGCGTGATCGCCAGCATCCTCCCCGCAGAGGACATGCCATATCTAGAGGATGGCACGCCCGTCGACATCATCCTCAACCCGATCGGTGTCCCTAGCCGCATGAACGTAGGCCAGATACTGGAAACCCACCTCGGTTGGGCCATCCAGCAGCTTGGCTTCCGCGCGATCTCGCCGGTCTTCGACGGCGCGAGCGGTGAGGCAATCGAAGATGCGCTAGCCCGCGCCTGGATCGCTAAGGAGGCTAACGCCCTCAGTCCGAGCACAAACGGGGACAGCCGCCCCTACGGCGAGAACCTCGACCTGCCTACGTTCGAGACTTGGCTGAGGAAGAAGGGGTATGTCGCCGCCGACATCCTCGACGAAAGCAAGACGGGCGAAGCGAAGAAGGCTTGCCTGGAACTGTGGCTCCAGAGTATGGGAGCGCGCAAACTAACCAACCCAACTCCCGAGCGATTGCAGGAGCGCGCCAACGAGATTGGCAAAGAGCGCAACGTTGCGCCTCCCATCTACGGCCAGCAAGCCCTCTTCGATGGCCGCACAGGCGAGCCTTTCGACCAGCCGGTCACCGTCGGCTACATCTATCTGCTGAAGCTGGTCCACCTAGTCGAAGACAAGATCCACGCTCGCTCCACCGGCCCGTACTCGCTCATCACCCAGCAACCCTTGGGCGGCAAGGCCCAGTTCGGCGGCCAGCGCTTCGGTGAGATGGAGGTTTGGGCGCTCGAGGCGTATGGCGCCGCCCATGTGCTCCAAGAGCTCCTGACCGTCAAGAGCGACGACGTGGTCGGGCGCGTAAAGACGTACGAAGCCATCGTTAAGGGCGAAGATGTCCTGGAGCCGGGTATCCCAGAATCATTTAAGGTGCTCGTTAAGGAACTACAAAGCCTGGGTCTCTCCATAGAGGTCCTCAACGAGGATGAAGAGCAGATTGCCCTGCCCGACGAAGGTCTTGAGGTGCCACGGCTGGGCATCAACCTGGAAGGAATGGAGCGGGGGGAGGACTTGCTGAGTGCTGGAAGTTAACAATTTCAACGCGATTCGCATCTCGCTGGCCTCACCGGAGCAGATCCGGTCGTGGTCGTACGGCGAGGTAACCAAGCCCGAGACGATTAACTATCGGACACTGAAGCCGGAGAAGGACGGCCTCTTCTGCGAGAAGACGTTCGGACCCACCAAAGACTTCGAATGTTACTGCGGAAAGTACAAACGCGTCCGCTACAAGGGCATCGTCTGCGACAAGTGCGGCGTGGAGGTCGCAAGGAGCAAGGTGCGCCGCGAGCGCATGGGCCACATTGAACTCGCCTCCCCCGTCAGCCACATCTGGTTCGTTAAGGGCACGCCCAGCAGGCTCGGCCTGCTCTTGGACATGTCGCCTCGCACACTGGAGCGCGTCCTCTACTTCGCGCAGTACGTGATCACGGAAGTAGACCTCGAAGCCAAGGAGGCCACGCTCACGCAGCTGCGCGATGAGATGAAAGAGGCCGCAGCCAGCCGCGAGCAAGAGCTACTGGACGGCATCGCGGGGCTGGAGAAGAATCGCGATGACGGGGTCGCCGCGCTGCAAGAGAAGCTCGCGTCCAGCAAGGAAAAGGCCAAGACGGATCGCAAGACCGTCGTGGAAGGAATGCGCAAGGACGCCAAGGCTCTGGCGGCAGACCTGAAAGCGCAGGCCGGCAAGAAGGCGCGCCGCGACTTCACCATCGGCGAGACCACATTCGTTAAGAAAGGTGACGAGATCCCGTCCGACATCTACAAGGAGGTCACGCCGGCATCCAGGGAGCTGATCGCTACCTACCAGAGCGACCTCAAGCAGCAGCAAGCCGACCTCAAGGTCACGACGGCCGCTGCGATCCAACAGCTCCGCGACAGCACTCTGCAGGAGCTTGAGCCACTACAGGAACAGCTCGCCAGCGAGCGCGAAGCGATTGCCGAGCAGTATGAGTCGAAAATCGAAGCGCTTGAGAAGCTGCACGACCCAATAATAGACGAGCAGGTTACCCTGTTGTCTGAGGCCGAGTACATCGAGTATCGGGAGCGCTTCGGCAAGATCTTCAAGGCTGGCATGGGCGCGGAAGCGATCCTAGAAATCCTTGGCAGAGTGGACCTCAACACCATGCGCGCCCGCATGCACGAAGAGATCGAGTCAACCAGCGGCCAGCGGCGGAAGAAGGCCACAAAGCGCCTCCGCGTCATCGAAGCGCTCCGGCGTAGCGGCAACAAGCCTGAGTGGACCATCTTCACGATCCTCCCAGTCCTGCCACCCGACCTGCGCCCCATGGTGCAGCTCGACGGCGGCCGATTCGCCACCAGCGACCTCAACGACCTCTACCGCCGCGTGATCAACCGTAACAACCGGCTGAAGCGGCTCACGGAGCTTGGCGCGCCAGAGATCATCATTCGCAACGAGAAGCGCATGCTCCAGGAGGCCGTTGACTCGCTCATTGACAACGGGCGACGTGGTAGAGCGGTGTCCGGCTCTGGCAACCACAAGCTGAAGTCTCTGTCCGACATGCTGAAGGGCAAACAGGGGCGGTTCCGCCAAAACCTTCTCGGCAAGCGCGTCGATTACTCCGGCCGGTCTGTCATCATTGTCGGCCCTGACCTGAAACTACACCAGTGCGGCCTGCCAAAGCGCATGGCGCTGGAGCTGTTCAAGCCGTTCGTCATGCACGCCCTCGTCGAGAACGGCATGGCGCACAACATCAAAAGCGCCAAGCGCATCGTCGAGAGAGCGCGACCCGAGGTGTGGGACGTGTTGGCCGGCGTCATCGGTGACCGTCCCGTCCTGCTTAACCGCGCCCCCACGCTCCACCGCTTGGGTATCCAAGCGTTTGAACCCGTGTTAATCGAAGGTAGCGCAATTCAACTCCACCCACTCGTCTGCACGGCCTTCAACGCCGACTTCGACGGCGACCAGATGGCCGTTCACGTCCCACTATCTCGTGAAGCCGTCGCGGAAGCGCGACAGATCATGCTCTCAACGAAGAACCTACTGAACCCGGGGTCCGGTGAGCCCGTGATTGCGCCCACGCTGGACATGGTGATGGGCTGCTATTACCTGACGCTCCAGAAACCCGGTCTCAAAGGAGAATTCAAGGAAGTCGGCAACGGCCGCCCGCCGCAGGGCGTGTATGGCAGCTTCCTCGATGTACTCCGCGCATACGAAATCGGGCTGGTACATCTGCATGCCGCCATCAAGGTGCGCGATCCGCGCACAGACGGCGAGTTCATTCAGACGACCCCCGGCCGGATCATCTTCAATGATGTCTTGCCCGAGGAGCTCGGCTTCCACAACAACGTGATGGACAAAAGGGCGCTTAAGGATGTCGTCGCTATGTGCCAGAAGCGGATTGGCAACGAGCTGACGGCAGAGGTCGTTGACCAGATCAAACGGATAGGGTTCCACTACGCCACCCGCTCGGGCATCAGTATCGCCGTAAACGACCTGCACTCACCAGAGGAGAAACCCGCCCTGCTTGAGGCTGCGGACAAACGAAGCGCCGAGGTCGAAGAACAATATGAAATGGGTCTTATCACCGACCAGGAACGATACGACGCCTCGATCAGCATCTGGACTGAGACCACAGAAAAGGTGCAGAAAGCGATTGAGGACAATCTGGACAAATACGGCTCCGTTGAGCTGATGACCTCCAGCGGAGCCAAAGGTAACATCTCCCAGATCCGCCAGATGGCCGGTATGCGCGGTCTCATGACCGACCCCTCCGGGCGCATCATCGACCTGCCGATTCGCAGCAGCTTCCGCGAGGGCCTCAGCGTGCTGGAGTACTTCATCTCCACCCACGGCGCTCGCAAGGGCCTCGCGGACACCGCGCTCAGGACCGCCGACAGCGGCTACCTGACCCGCCGCCTGATCGATGTCTCCCAGGACGTAATCGTCGAGTCAGAGAACTGCGAGACGACTGCCGGAATCTGGCTGACCAGGCCAACAGAGTCAGGCCTCCTCCAGCCCTACCGCAACCGCGTCCTTGGCCGGTGGGCGGCATCCGACATCATCGACCCGAAGACGAACGAGGTCGTCGTGCTCCGTGGCGAGGAGATCGACGAACGCATCGCCGACCGCATCGAGGCGCTCAGCATTGACCGCGTGCACGTCTACTCGCCGCTGACGTGCCAGATCAAGCGTGGCATCTGCAGTCTCTGTTATGGACGGGCCCCCGCAACTGGACGCCTAGCCGAAATAGGCTCAGCCGTCGGGATCATCGCCGCGCAGAGCATCGGCGAGCCGGGTACGCAGCTCACCATGCGGACATTCCACACTGGTGGCGTCGCCGGGCTCGATATCACGAGCGGCCTGCCGCGCGTGGAGGAAATCTTCGAAGCCCGCGTGCCGAAGAGCCAGAGCATCATGGCCGAGATCGATGGCCTGGTCCGGATCGAGCGCGACGGCGACACGCGTCAGATCGTCATCTCCAGCACAGAGTTCTACACGGATCCGTACGACCTGCCGAAGGGGTCGGAACTACTTGTCAAGCACAACGAAGTGGTCGAACAGGGCACCATCCTTGCGCAGCCAAAGGCAGCAAAGGGCAAGAAGAAGAAGGACGACGACGAAGAGACCGCCCTGACGGAGTCGGACGATGTGATCACGGCGCGCGTTGGCGGCCGGGTGGTCTTTGAGGGTCGCAGCAAGCGTTCACCTTCCAAGATCTCCATCGCGTACGAGGCCACCGAAGAGCGCGAGTACGTAGTACCCGCCAACGCCCGTATGCGTGTCCAAGACGGCGCGCAGGTCACCGCCGGCCAACAGCTCACGGAAGGCCAGCTCAACCCGCAGGACATCCTCCGCATTCTAGGACCGGAGGCGGTGCAGATGTACCTGGTCGAAGAGGTCCAGAAGGTCTACCACTCCCAAGGTGTCACCATTAACGACAAGCACATCGAAGTCGTCGTGCGCCAGATGTTGCGCAAGGTGCAAGTCGACTCGCCCGGTGATACAGAGATGCTCCCGAGCGAACTCGTGGACCGCCACACCTACGAGGACGCGAATTCGCGAATCCTCGCTGAAGGCGGCGAGCCGGCCACGGCCGTGCCCGTCCTCCTCGGTGTGACGAAGGCCTCTCTGAGCACGAGCAGCTTCCTTGCGGCCGCCTCATTTCAGGAGACGACACGAGTGCTTACGGAAGCGGCCATTTCGGGCGCCGTAGACCATCTGCTCGGGCTGAAGGAGAACGTCATCATCGGTAAGCTCATTCCGGCCCGTGCCAAAATCGACCTGCCACCTCTGCCGGTCGAGGAAGTGCTCCTGCCCGATGAGTTGGCTCTCGAGGAGGGCGCGGAGGCAGGCGCTGAGATGTCTGACAAGGACGTCACAGGGCTTATGGGCGCGGAGCCCGAGGCGCCGGCGGAGCCTGCCATCCCCACCAGCTACATCGCGGAGCCCGACGAGTAGGCATCCAGAGCAAGCGATCCGAGCGGCCTCCCGGGCAGGGAGGCCGCTCTCTTATGTCGCGCTACCGCCTAACGACCTGATATCATGACCTCGAACGCTGATGAGCACCGACCAACGTAGCTCTCCCCTACCCGCCGGTACGCTCGATATCACTACCCAGCCTGCCGACGAACACGAGACGCCGTTCCCCACGGCGCCAGCTCCACATTCGGCTGTCTGGAGGCTGGAATACGGCCTCGTTGTTGTCAGCGTCGGGCTCATCACCGCGTTCGCCATCGCGTTTTTCCTCGTCGACATCGACCTAGCGCGCCTCAACAGCTACGGCTACGTTGGTCTCTTTGCCGTCAGCCTGATCAGCGCCGCGTCGATCATCATGCCCATGCCGGGCGCGGCCGCCGTCACCGGCGCCGGCGCCTTCCTCGAACCGGTGGCGGGCATACCCACGCCGATCCTCGTCGGCCTCGTCGCTGGCCCCGCGGAAACGATCGGCGAACTCACCGGGTACGCGGCCGGCTACGGTGGCAGCGTCCTCTTCCGCGACCGGCCCATCTACCCGCGCGTACGAGCGTGGATGCGCCGCCGAGGAATCCTGACGATGTTCCTCCTCTCGTCCTTCCCCAACCCGCTGGTCGATGTCGCGGGGGTTGCCGCCGGCGCCGTCCACATGCAGCTCCACCGCTTCCTCGCCGGTGTCTTGGCCGGCAAGATCCTCAAGAACATCTATCTGGCGGCCGGCGGCCTCGCCGGCGCCGAACTCCTGCGAAAGGTGTTCGCCTAGATGCCCAAGGCAACCGTGGGCGCCGTCATCGTCGCGGCCGGCCGCAGCGAGCGGATGGGCCGCACCGACAAGCTCTGGGCGCTCCTTCCCTCGAAGAACGGGCGTGAGGAGCCGCTCATTGCGCATACGCTGACAGCGTTTCAGCGCTCGCGACGCGTCCACCAGGCCATCCTCGTCATAGCGGAGGAGGCTCTCGAAGAAGGCCAAACGCTCGTCCGCGAGCATGGTTTCGACAAGTTTACAGTAGTCGCGGGAGGTGGGCGGCGACAGGATTCGGTCCTCGCCGGGCTCGAAGCGTTGGATGATGTTCACTGGGCCATCATCCACGACGGCGCCCGGCCGCTCGTGACGGAGAAGCTCATCGCAGAGGGGCTCAACGAGGCTGAGGGGACGGGCGCTTCCTGCAGCGCCATTCCGGTGCCGGACACCTTGAAGGAAGGCACCGCGGGCCGCATCGTGCGAACCGTAGACCGCTCCCGCCTTTGGCTCGCGCAGACACCACAGACGTTCCTCTTTGAACTGCTGCTGGACGCCCACAAACGCGCCCCAGGTGACGTCACGGACGATGCTGCGCTCGTAGAGGCCTTGGGCGTGGAAGTGCGGCTCGTCACCGCTTCACCGCGCAACATCAAGGTGACGACGCCCGACGACCTCGCCATCGTCAGGGCTCTGCTGTCGTGAGAGTCGGCATCGGTTATGACCTCCACCCCCTTGCGGCGGACCGCCCGCTCGTGTTGGGAGGCGTAACCGTCCCGCACACGTCCGGCCTGGAAGGGCACAGCGACGGCGACGTCCTTACGCACGCGCTGATCGACGCGCTGCTGGGCGCCGCAGCCCTGGGCGACATCGGCACGCACTTCTCGTCCGAGGACGAACGATGGCGCGGTGCCAGCAGCGTCGCCCTGCTCGCAAAGACGCGCGTCATTCTCCTCGAAGCCGGCTTCGACATAGCCAACGTCGACGCTACCATCGTCGCGCAGGCGCCAAAGCTTGCGCCCTACACTCAGGCGATGCGCGAGTTGTTGGCGCAAGCGCTGGACGTCGATTCTAGTAATGTAAGCGTCAAAGCGACGACGACCGACCGTCTCGGCGCCATCGGGCGAGACGAGGGAATTGCGGCTGTCGCCGTCGCCCTGATAAACTCTACGTAACGTCATTTCGGAGAACCGCCGTTGTTCGGAGAATCGCAATGCATCTGCTGACACACGCCGCCTTCCATACGAGCCGGAAGCCAATCCGGCTCGGCGCTTGTTGCGCCTGTCCCTAGGGGCGCCGCCTAGCGGACGCCCCTGACCAGACGTAACGAGTTTAGAAGGAGGTTCGCTCACGTGTCGCTACTCCAACGCATCGGCAGAGATATCAAGGCCGCCCGGGACCGAGACCCGGCGGCCTCCGGCAACCTGGAAGTCATCCTCGCCTATCCCGGCTTTCATGCCAGACAGCTCCACCGGCTGGCCCATACGCTGCACACGCACCACGTGCCCATGCTGCCGCGTCTGGTCTCGCACGTTACCCGCCTTGTCACGGGCATCGAGATCCACCCCGGTGCGAAGATCGGGGAAGGCTTCTTCATCGACCACGGGATGGGCGTCGTCATCGGCGAGACAGCCGAGATCGGCGACAACTGCCATCTCTATCAAGGCGTCACGCTTGGCGGCACCAGCACTCGCCGCGAGAAGCGCCACCCAACCCTGGAGAACAACGTTGAGGTCGGCGCCGGCGCCAAGTTGATCGGCGCGATCACCATCGGCGAGAACGCCCAGGTCGGCGCCGGCTCGGTTGTCGTCACGAACGTGCCGCCCAACGCAACGATTGTGGGCGTGCCGGGGCACATCGTCGCGTACCGAGACCCCGGCTCGGACACGATCCAGCACCTGCCGGACCCAGAGTGGGACCGCATCACGGCGCTCGAAGAGCGCATCGATCAACTGCAGGCGCAACTGCGCGACATGGAAGCGAAGGTCGCGGAAACGCCCGCCGGGCGGGCGCACGCTACCTCTGATGAAGAAGGGTAAGGAATGACGCTGAAGCTGCACAGCACGCTGTCCGGTGAACTCGAAGAGGTGGTGCAGGACGAAAGCCGTCCTGTCCGCATGTACGTCTGCGGGCCTAACCTCTACGCGCCGTGCCACATTGGCCACGCGATGAGTTACGTCCTGTTCGATGTCCTCCGGCGATACATGGAGTATCGCGGTATCGACGTCCGGCACGTCCAGAACTTCACCGATATCGAGGACAACATCCTCCGCAAGGCCCAGGAAGACGGCGTCACGATCGATGAGTTGGCCGAGGAGCACATCGCGCGCTTCTACGACGACATGGCCGCGCTCAACGTCCGCCGCGCCCATGAGTACCCGCGCGCCACGCACGAGATTCCCAAGATCATCGAGCTCGTATCCAGCCTGATCGAGAAGGAATACGCCTACGAAGTAGATGGCGACGTCTACTATCGCGTGGCCAAGAGGCCGGACTACGGCAAGCTGTCTGGCCAGAACGTCGAAGAGATGCTGGCCGGCGCCCGTGTCGAGCCCGGCGAGGACAAGGAGAACCCGGGGGACTTCGCGCTATGGAAGGCCGCCAAAGCCGGCGAGCCTTCCTGGGACAGTCCGTGGGGGCCCGGACGTCCCGGCTGGCACATTGAGTGCTCGGCGATGTCCCTGCGCTACTTGGGCGAGCAGATCGACATCCACGGAGGCGGCCAGGACTTGATCTTCCCTCACCACGAAAACGAGATCGCCCAGAGCGAGGCAGCCACAGGCGTGGAGCCGTTCTCGCGCATCTGGATGCACCACGGCCTGCTACGGCTGCCAAACAGCACCGAGAAGATGACGCGCCACCTCGGCGGCCTGATCCCCATCGACGACGTCATCCAGCGCTGGGGCACGGACGCGCTGCGCACGTTCATCCTCTTCTCGCACTACCGCAAGCCGCTCACGTTCACGGACGAAGCGCTCGACTCCGCGAAGAGCGGCGCGGAGCGCCTCCGCACTGCCGCGCGCGCCGCGGAAGACGCTTCGCCGAGCGGCGACGCTGTCGACGCCGCGCCCTACCGCGAACAGTTCATCGAAGCGATGGACGACGACCTCAACACGTCGATCGCGCTCGCGGCCCTCTTTGACCTGGCGCGCGAGATCAACACCGCCCGCGATGAGCAACGCCCGATCGCGGACGCGCAGGCGGCGATGCTGGAGCTGGCCGGCATCCTCGGCCTCAAGCTAGAAGAGTCCGAAACCGCCATGGGCGCCGCGCCCTTCATCGAACTGCTGATCAACGTCCGCAAGGAGCTGCGCGACGCCAAGCAGTTCGAGCAAGCCGACAAGGTCCGGAACGGCCTGGAGGCGCTCGGCATCGTCCTGGAGGACACCGCCGAAGGCACCGCCTGGCGGCAGGAGTAGCCGGCCTTAGCTAAGCGATGGGCAGCCGCCCGGGTTGAACTGCAGTTGCACCCCGAGGATGTCGTTCGGCAGATCGATCACGCCGTCCGGCGAGCCACGGTTCCAGGTACTGCCCGCGCCTGCGCCAGTCATCTTTGCCGGGCGGTCCCAGTTCTCGTCGCCTAGCGGGTAGCCGCCGGGGGCGAAGTGGAGTTGAACGCCAAGGATATCGTTCGGCAAGTCGATCACACCGTCGCGCGGGATCGAGACGTCATAGTAATCGTACGGATTGAACGGGTCGCGGCGGCCGCAAGCGTCATCGTCCTGAAGCTCGCGACTGTCCGGCACGCCGTCACCGTCAGTGTCGGCGAACGGGCACACTCCGGCCACGTCGTAGCAGGCGCTAGATTGAGCCGTTGTCGCAAGCTTCAGCGCCTGCAGCGGCTTCGTTTCAGGTGTGCCCACAGGTGTCGGTGGATACGTGCAGTCCGCCAGCGCCTGATTCGTCCAGGTATCAGACGTCCCCAGGCCCGTCTGGACGTCCCATTCCCAGCGCACGATCACATGGCCCAGCGGGTCTTGCCCGTCCTGGTCCTGGAAGCACCCCTCTAACGTTGCCGTACCACCCACGAATCTGCCATCGGGCTGCTGCACCCCGCCAACGATCGGCCCCGCTAGGAGGGTGTGTGAGCCATCCACGTCACCGAACGCCAAGTTGCCAGGCGCGTGCTCCGGGCCGGGGGGCGGAGCGCCCGGAAGGCCATCGCCGGACGTGCCTGGGTAGGCCTCTGGATTGATGTCTACGCCCGGAATATCCGTATAGCAGTAGACCGCCCCGATGATAAACGCAGTAGAGAAAAACTGCGTGTTGCTCAGCCTGCAGTGGCGGTAGCCTGTCACCGGGCCATCGGTGAGTTGATAGCTGAGGTCGTACAGCCCGTAGGCGTACAGCTCATCCGCCTCGCCCGGCAGCCCGTCACAGTCGTTGTGGCCTATCTCAAAGGGGTCAGGGTTAAACGGGTCGTTCAACCCGCCCAAATCCGGGTTAGCCCCTAGTTCGTACCAATCTGTGCAGCCATCACCGTCCTCATCGTGATCTATCGGCAGCGGCTCAAACGTGACGGAACCCTTTATCTCGGTGGCTGAACTGCAATTGAGTGGAGGCGTCGTGTCCACATACATGGTCACGTAGTCACCTGACACTGTGCCTTTCTCCAACGGGATGATGAACCGCACACCGACTGCCATCAAGCCTGGGATGAACTCTTGGCAACCGGAAAACGGCACCACCATGCTGTTCAAGAAGGCATCATAGGTTGCAGTGAAGACCAGATGATGCACAGGCTCGAAGACTGGAGGAGGTGAGGATGGAGGTGGTAGCGGCTTCACCGCGCTATAGCAGGTAGCCCGAACCGGAAATTGGTCGAAGATGCGGCGTTCGGTCCAAACGAGGCAGTTAATGTGGCGGTCTGAGCCGAAGAGCGGCGCAGGGATGGTCGCGGTCAAGCGAGCCATGCCTGGCACTGCCCAGTCCGGCCCCGTTGCCGTGGCCGGCCCCGACTGAAACAACAGCGCGCTGGCTGCGACGATGGCCGTCAGCAGCGGTAGGATAATGCGAAACATGATCGCGCGACTCCTCTACCGGGTTCAGTTGTCTTCCAACTGTTGTTCAACGACCTCTCGAACGCCTTCGAGATCCTCGCACCTGAAGTAGGTTGGCGTCTGGCCCCGGTCGCAGGCGTCCAAGTCATCCAATTCTATTTGCCTGGACGGTGGTTCCACACGCCCTCCAATCAAGCCGACAAGCAGCACCTTCCTGAACAAATCGGCATCTATGGCTTCATTGACATACACGGCGGTCGTCACTGTGATGCAAACGTCTCGGCCGCCACAGATCCACTCCGCA
>JADFRJ010000003.1 GCA_022561355.1 Chloroflexota bacterium
CACGAAGCAGGTCGTGGGTGAGGGGCCGCGCGACGGTGACATCTTGGAGACGTACGGTGATGGCATCAGCCTCAGCAGGACCGATCCAAATAGGAAGGTAGCGATCCGCGTTCTTTTCTTTGAGGATCACCACCCGCTGATAGTTCATCAAACTGACGCGGATGCCCTCAATAGACATCTCGATCAACGTGGCACCTCCTCCTTTCCAAGTCTAGCCAAGTACCCACACCGTGTCAATTTGAATCTGGAGTGGTCCCGTGCGACCGATCCCAGTTAGGTGGTTCGCCTCCTGCCGGAGGACCAGCGCCTCCTTGTTTGAGCCAGCCGTGCTCCAGATAGACACTTAATGAGGCCGCTCCAACAAGGGAAGCGCTGATGGCCAATATCACTGTGCTGACACCGTAAAGGTCGGCAATTCCACCTACAACCACTAGTGGCACTAGCGCGACACCATTGGCAAGCACCATCTGAGATGCGATTACTCTTCCCCTCATATCGACAGGAGTACGCTCGTGGAGCGTCGTCTGAGCCGGCGTGTTCAGCATGGCGTAGGCAAAGCCCATTGGGCCCGCAATCAGGGCGGTAAGTGTGACGAGGATCGACCGCCCGAAGAACGGGTCGGCGCCGAACGGGTTGAGATGTTCGGTCCGCTCGAGGCCATCGCCGATCAGCTCGACGAATCCCATGACGGCCAGACAGGCCGCAATGCCAAATAGCCCGAGCGAAACGGTGCGGACTTTTCCGATGCGGTCGACCATCCAGCCTACGGCACGCAGCCCGATCAAGGCGCCGATGGCGACCGGCGCGAACACCGCGACGGCGTCATCGGGGGAGACCTTGAGGATCGCCTGCATGTACCGGGGTACGAGTACGGCGAAGAGCAAGATGAGCGTGCTGCTCAGCATGAGGTGAGCCATGGCCAGCGTCGAAACCGCGTCAGAGCGCAGCCCACGCAGTGCTTCAGCGAAGTCCGTCGCGGCGCCGCGCAGCTCCGCGCGGCCTGGGAAGGTCCCGTGCGTCTCCTCGTCTCTCTCTTCGCCGATCGTCGGTTGGAATCGGGCGAGAGAACTTGCGATCAGGAAGATCGCCGCTGTGAGGATGAACAACACGCCTGCGCCAGCGGTCTTCAAGATGATCGGGGACAGGACGATCAAACCCGTGATCTGCGCGATCGTGAACCCACCGCTGTAGAGGCTGTTCGCGGAGATGAGCTGCTTGCGGCTGACGATGAACGGTATGGAGGTCGCGCTGGCTGTCGTGAAGAGCTGGCTGAAGCTGGCGAACACGGCCGTGATTCCGTACAACGCCCAGACGTGCTCCCTAGCGAAGAAGAAGGCGATCGCGCAGGCGGCGCGGCCGATGTTCGTGAGGATGAGCAGGCGGCGCTTGCTCCAGCGATCCGCCAACACGCCGGAGAATATCCCGAAAACGGCGATCGGAATAACAAACGCAAGTATGACCCCGCTCGTGCTCGTTGTTGACTCGGTGAGATCAAGCACCACGATGATGAGCCCGTACAGGATCGCGTTCTGGGCGGTCTGCGAAATCATCTGGGCGATCCAGAGCAAGCGGAAGCTCTGGTTCGAGAGAACCGGCGGTTCGTCCTCGCCTTCCGGTTCAGACGGTGGTACGACGCGTCTCAGCATTATCCAAAGGTTGGGGCCGGGACATGGCTCGCGCAAGCGACCAGCCAGCGGCAGCGACCAAGATTACCATGGTGAGGAACATCATTGGCGCCACTCCAAACACCTCGGAGAGGAAGCCGGCCAAGAGAATTGGTGGAATGGAGGCTAGGTTGGTGAGGACGACTTGGGCCGCGAACACGCGCCCTTGCACCTCCAACGGCAGCCGCTCGTTGACGAGCGATCGGCTGGCGACGCCGATGACGGAGATCGAGAACGCCGCCAGAGCGGAGAAGAAAATCGTTACGACGATACGCGCCGTCGTCTCGCCGAACGGTCCGGGTTTGAAGGCGCCTAACGGGTTGAAGTCCTCCAACATCCCGGCGAACGGAATGGTCAAGGAGAGGCCTCCGAATGAAACGGCCAGCAACGCGAATGCGACCCCGACGAGCCACGCCTTGGGCATCCAGCGCTCTAACAGCTGGACCAGGCGCAGGCCAACAACAGCACCGAGCGCCGCGGGCAGGAACACGAAGATCGCGTTCCTTACGGGGATATCGAGCGTATCTTGCGCGAAGCGCGGCATCAGCGTGACGGCGACGAGGGAGGCCGTGCTGGCGAGCACCATGATGATCACGCCCATGTATGCGGCCATATCCGCGCTTAGGCGTTCCCAACCCTCCGCGAACTGCGTGCGGATGTTCCGCACGGCCTTGACCGTACTCGCCATCGTCACTGGCCCGGTTCGCAGTGAGCGTATGAGGAGGAAAAAGCCTGCTGACGCGCCAAACATTAAGGCGGCGATAAAGAACAGCGGCCGAGGTCCTACGGTATTGAGAAACAGAGGCGGCAACACCGCGAAACCGATCACTTGGCTCACCAGCCCTCCGAAATTGTTCGTCGAGTTCGCCATCGTTAGTTGATCTGTGCGAACCACCTGGGGCACCGCCGCTGATTCGGCGGGCGACGCGACCTGCGATGTGATCGCGAGCAGCAGCGCGATGCCGTACACGGCCGGGAGGCTCGTCCCGGCCATGAGCAACACCAGCATCAACCCGGCGCGGACAAGATTGGCGACCGTCAGGACGAGGTTTTTCGGCAGCCTGTCGACCAGAACGCCAGAGATCGTACCCAGCGTGGCCGTCGGTAACAGGTAGGCCGTGATGAAGAGAGCGCTCTTGATGCTGGAGCCGCTCCCTTCGCCGACTGCGAGTATCAGCAAGGTGTAGAGGACGGTATTGACCGCCGCGTGGCTGAGCACGCGACCGATCCAAAGCCGCCGGAAGCCGTCTTCTTGGAAGAGGACGCCACCCCCCGTGAGCGACTCCCATCGCCACCGGCGGCGGCTCGCCTTGGTGGCTTCTTCCGTCATCTCGATTCGTCGTCTCGATTGAAGACTGCCCTCATCTTTTCCTCGTCGATCGGTTCACCACGAGACACGAAATCTCGAAGGCTACGTTCGAGCGGGCGTCGCTCGAGCATGAGCCGCCGCCCACACTCGCGGCAGCGGAGTCCGATGTCGGCGCCCAGGCGGGTCACTTCCCACTCGAAGCTTCCGCAGGGGTGGGGCTTGCGCAGCCGCAAGACGTCGCCCATGCGAAACTCCAGCGGCATGCTAGGCGCGCAACTCCTGTCGTTCACCCGTTCGCTCGCGCTCGATGGCATCTCGCAGGGAGAGAGCTTCACGGCGCGCGGACTCGACGGAGCGGCCGCCCTCGCTGTCATAGAGAACTTGGCGTGAGGCGTTCACGATAATGCCGGCGTTGTCCGCGTCGAGCCCCGCCCGTACCGCTGCCTCAAGGTCCCCTTCCTGGGCGCCGACGCCGGGGACGAGGAAGAGCATGTCCGGGCACAGCTCTCGGAGCCGCGCCAGCTCGGCGGGGTAGGTCGCGCCTGCGACGAGGCCCACGTTGCCGCGCGTATTCCAGGCCTTGGCGCGCTCGGCGACCACTTCGTAGAGCGGGCGGCGCTCTCCTTTGAAATCGACGGGGAGGTCTTGGAAATCGCCCGCCCCCGCGTTCGAAGTGCGGCAGACGATGATCGCCGCTTTGTCTTCGCGCACGAGGAACGGCTCAACGGAATCGCCGCCGAGGTAGGGGCTAACTGTCGCCGCATCGAACCCCAGTTCGTCGAAGATCGCTCTCGCGTACGCTTCGGCGGTGTGGCCGATGTCCCCTCGCTTCGCGTCAGCGATGACAGGGATGTCTTCCGGAATCGCCGCGAGGACGGCTCGCAATGATCGGTAGCCTGCATCGCCCATCTGTTCATAGAACGCGAGGTTTGGCTTGTAGGCGCAGACCAGGTCGCTTGTTGCCTCGATGATGGAGCAGAGGAAGTCAGTAACGTCAGCGGCGTGCAGGCGACTGGGGTCAGGATCGAGGCCTACACAAAGAAGGCTGCCGTTACGTTGCGCGGCGTTGACCAGCTTTTCGCGAAAGGTCATTCAGCACCGGCCACCTGGCCTGTACGATGGTAGCCTTGCCCAGCAAGGCCAGTCAAGCGTGGGGTGGTGCGCTAGGCGGCTTGGCTATCGAGTTGGTACCACGCGCGGCTCGTGTTGGCGCCCGCGACCTTGGCCGCGTACATTGCGCGGTCGGCGCGACGGCCTAGGACCAGTGTAGATGCGCCTTCATCTGGATAACAGGCGATGCCAACGCTGACTGTGAACTGCGGACGAAGCTGTGCGTCAGAGTGCTCCAACTTCCATCGCAGGGCGTTCTGCAGCTGTCGCGCGAACTGGAACGCCTCTTCTGATCCCGTATCGTCTAGGCCGATCTGGAATTCGTCGCCACCCATGCGGCAGACGACGCCACGGCCGCCCACTAGATTGACCATTACTTCTGAGAACTGCACCAACGCGGCGTCTCCCGTCTCGTGGCTGAACGAGTCGTTGATCGCCTTAAACTTATCGAGATCGAGGACGAACACTGCAAAGCGGCCGCTGCCGTTCTTCGCCAGCTCCAGCCGTTCCTCGATGGCGGCGAGGCCGGCACGGCGGTTGAGCAAGCCTGTGAGCGAGTCGTGATTAGCAGCTTCTTGCAGCGCTTCTTCTGCCTGCTTCCGTTCCGTGATATCAAAGGCGGTGCCCAAGATGGCTGGACTGCCATCGAAGTCGACGGTGCCAGCCGTGAAGTCGATCCAACGCTCCAGCCCGTCCTTGGTGAGGATCTTGACCTCGTAGCCGCCAGGGACATCTTCCCCGCGTTGCCGGGCCATGCCGCGTTCCTTTACCAGTTCTCGGAACTCAGGATGGATGATGTCCCAGAAGTTCATTTGCAGCAATTCGTCGCGATTGTAGTTGGTTATCCTCTCAGCTGCCGAGTTGACGTAACGCATTTTGGGGCCCTGGAAGATGAACGTGGCTGCCGAACCTGTTTCGGCCATCGCGCGGAACTTACTTTCGCTTTCGCGTAGAGCGGTCTCCGCCTGCGCGCGCTCGATCGCGATACCGGCGATCCGCGTTGCCACCTCCACCAAGGCGCTCGTCTGTGGATCTGGGTCACGTGGCTCGCGGTAGTAGATCGCGAACGTGCCCAGTACATTGCCATCGCTGGAGAACACGGGCGTTGACCAGCAGGCGCGCAGGCCATTCTCCAACGCCAGCACGCGGAACTCTTTCCAGAGCGGGTCGGTGGCGATGTCCGACACGATGACGGGCTGTTTGCGGAAGGCAGCGGTGCCGCACGATCCCGCACTCGGCGCAATGGGTACGCCGCCAGCCAGGCCTTCCTGGAAGTTGTCCGGCAGGCTGCCTGCCGAAATCGGTTGCAGCTTGCTGCCATCCGGGCTGACAAGGCAGATGCCGCAGAGCAGATCGTCGGACTGCTCTTCCAACACGTCCACCAGCGTGCCCAGGACCTGAACGAGCGGGGCGCCGACGGCGATCATCTCCAGGACGCGGCTCTGGCCGGCCAGCAATGCCGCGGCTTGCTGGCGTTCAGTGACATTGACGGCGACACCGATCACGCCCGTGATGGCGCCGCTGTCGTCTCGCAGCGGAGTTATCTGTGCCTCGAACTGGGCGCCGCCGCCTATGATCGCCGTGCTTTGCTCGCCCGAGAGGGCCGTCCGGATAGCTTCATGAACGCCCTCCTGGCCTTCGAACATCTCGAACGAAGAGCGGCCGACGAGCGTCTCAGACTTGATGCCGAGGTCGTCGAGCGCTTTGCCTTCGGCGATGGTGAACGTGCCTTCCTTATCCAGCGCGAAGAGGACGACGGGTGCGTTGCCAACCACCGTTCTGAGGCGCCGCTCGCTTTCATGGAGCGCGGAGTTCGCTAGCTCCAGCAGGCCCGTTCGGTCTCTGACACGTTCCTCCAGCTCCTCGTTCGCGTGTTGGAGGTCGGCGCGAGCTTGCAGCAGGTCGTCCTGCATCTCGACCGCGGCGTCCCGCTCTTGGCGGAGTTGACGCCCGACCCAATTGACCCAGATGCAGATGCTGAAGAAGACGCCGCCGGCTCCGATGAGCGTGGTAATCACGAAGCGCGGGTCAGTGTGGCGGAACGCGCCTTGCTCCAGGTACACGTAGTGAGGGATCACTCCTGTCGCTACCAGGATCACGAGCGCCGAGAACGCCAGGGTGGCGCCAGCCGTGTAGATGAACGCCTTACGCATGTCCAGAAAGGTGTTGCTGAAGATGAGGCCAAACACGTACGCAAGGACGCCCAGCCAGGAGATGCCGCCGAGGAAGTAGACCATTGTCGTATGGAACATGATCTCAGCGGCCAACATGCCATAGTGAGCCACCTCGATGGATTTCGTGTTGGGAAGCACGAACACCAGCCGCCAGTAAAAGAGGAAGAACAAGATCTCGATCACCAGGACGATCAAGAAGGGTACGGGCATCGGGATGTTGGCGACCCAGAGCACGAACCACAGAGCGACAAACAGGCCCCCGACGGCGAGCCGCGCCAGCGCCTGCGGCGTCTGCTCTTTGCGCTTCGCCCCTAGCCGGTCGAATGTGGTTGGTATCGCACTCATGGCAATCTGAGGACGCCCCGCTTGGCAGCGGGGCTTCCCCTACATAATTGTCGGCAGTCCGGGCTGCGAATTTGGAGCCTGAGCAGGATTTGACGGGTTATGGGCGCGTCACCTATGCTGCCTTCGCCGATGAAGGCTGAAGTGATCTCGATAGGAACGGAACTCCTGCTAGGGGAGATACTGGATACAAACGCCAGGTATCTTGGCGCGCAGCTTCCTGCGCTCGGTATCGACCTCTACTACATATCGAAGGTAGGCGACAACCTAGCCCGGCTCAGCGAGGTGATCGATCGTGCGTGGGGCCGCTCTGACCTCGTGATCACCACGGGCGGCCTTGGCCCGACAGAAGACGACCTGACGCGCGAAGCGATTGGGCGCGTCATGGATGAGGAGCTGCAACCAGACCCCGAACTCGAGCGGCAGCTTCGCGATTTCTTCGAGAAGCGCGGCGTGACCATGCCCGAACGCAACATCAAGCAGGCGATGCTGATCCCTTCGAGCAGTTCGATCCCCAACCCACGCGGCACGGCGCCGGGCTGGTGGGTTGAGCGGGACGATCGATTGATCGTAGCGATGCCCGGCCCTCCGGTTGAGATGGAGCGCATGTGGGAGAACGAGGTTGTCCCCCGGATCCAGCGCCATCCGCGAGCGCCGCAGTCCGTGCTCGTCACGCGGACGCTGAAGACCGCTGGTATCGGCGAGGGGCATGTCGACGAGCTGGTGAGTCCGCTGCTGAAGGGCACGAACCCGAGCATTGGAGTGTATGCCCGCGCTGATGGCGTGCAGTTGCGCTTGGCAGCCAAGGCGCGGACGGAGGAGGAGGCGCGGCAACTGATCGAGCCGGTGGAGGCGGAGATGCGCCAGATCCTCGGCGCGTTCGTCTGGGGCGCGGACGACGAGACGATGGAGTACGCCATTGGCGAACAGTTGCGGAGCCGGGGATTGACGATCGCGACGATGGAATCGTGCACCGGCGGCTTGCTGGCGCATGTCATCACGAACGTTCCCGGCAGCTCCGCGTACTTCCGCGGCGGCCTCGTCTCCTATGCCACCGAGATGAAGACGGAATGGGGCGTTGGCGCGGACGTCATCGCAGAGCACGGCGCCGTCAGCGCGGAGACGGCGCAGGCCATGGCGAGAGTGGCTCGGGAGCGCATGAGCGCCGATATCGGCGTGGGCATCACGGGGGTGGCCGGGCCGGACCCGCAAGAGGAGAAACCGCCGGGCACTGTCCACGTAGCCGTGGACACCGGGATGACAGAGCCGCAGACCCTGAGCTATCAGTTCGCCCAAAGCCGCGAGGCCGTGAAGCGACGTGCGGTTACGACGGCGCTCACGTTGATCCGGCGTACGCTCCTCGATTGGGAAGGCGAAGCCTAACGCGAGGCCATGCGTTCGTCCTTGCCCGCTCTCGTCACGCTCACCGTGCTCGTGCTCGTCGCGCAGGCCTGTAGCAGTACGGGGCCAGAAGCGCCGCCACCAGCGACGCCGACTACATCGGCCACGCTGAGCGAGGCCACTACGGTGCCTACGCCACGACCTGAAGTGGCCACTTCGACGCTTGCGCCGCCGATACCCAGACTCGGGGTCGAGGGGTCCTGCAACGATCCATATCCGGACGGCGCTCCAGTTGCTCCGACGTCCGGCCTCCCGATTCCTCTCCGGCCGCAGGGGGAGTCGCCCGCGTTAACGGCGTACAGGTTCGCGCTTCCCGATTCTGATAGAGCGCTCATGGAGATCGTTCGAACGGTGCTCGGAGACGAAGAAGGTCACTTCGCCATCGTCATCAAGAACCTCAGTGACGGAACGGGGATAGCGCTTGAACCTGACCGCGATTTCTACGCCGCCAGCCTCTACAAGACTTGGGTGATGCTGGAAGCGTTCAACCAGCAGCAGGCCCTCCTGCTGGACTGGGCAGAGCAGTACATCGTTACCGGCCACTACGTAACCTACGGCCTCAATCCCGGAGAGCTGGAGGAGTGCGATGTCGTCACGCTCCTGAGCGTGCTGGAACGGATGATGGGCCGGACTGACAACGTCGCCGCGAACCTCCTGCTGGACCGCGTGGGGGCAGGGAACATCAATCGCGCGTTGCGCAACCTTGGCTTGGGGCTCTCCGGGTTTTATACAGCCGGCACGATGCCGACGACGGCCACCGAAACGGCGCTGCTGTTGGAGGCGATCTACGAAGGGGCCGCCGTGAGTGATGCGGCGAGTGTGAGGATGCTGGGGCTACTCAAGACAGAGGCGATCGATGACCGGATCCCGGCGCTCCTGCCGCCGGGCACCGAGGTCGCGCACAAGACGGGCAACTGGGAAAACGCCACGCACGATGCAGGCATCGTCTTTTCTCCGCAGGCCACGTACCTGATTGTGGTGCTGACGGACTATGGCTACTTCGACGGCGGCGCGACGCCTATCGCGGAGCTGTCGCGCGTGGTGTACGACTACTACAACGGCGGCCAAGCAGGCTCTCCATAGGACGGCCGTATGCTATGATTGAGTCGGTCTACCAGGCAGACGCATGATGGACGCGGGCCGGCCGCCAGGACGTGAGCGTCCTCGCCCGGCCCGTGGCTCGTTCAGCCACACAAGGAGCGTGCGAATGGAAGCCGCCTACCAGGAGATGCGGATCTTCAGCGGGAACGCGCACCCGGAACTTGCCAAGGCGATCTGCGACTATCTCGAGACGGGATACGGCGCGTGTGAGGTGTTCGAGTTTAGCAACGAGAACGTGTTCGTGCGCGTCCAGGAGAACGTCCGCAACCGCGATGTCTACATCGTCCAGCCGTTCGTCTCGCCAGTCAACACGAGCATCATGGAGTTGCTGATCATGATCGACGCGTTGAAGCGCGCGTCGGCCGGCCGCGTGACCGCTGTCGTGCCCTACTACGCGTACGGTCGCAGCGACAAGAAAGATCAGCCTCGTGTGCCGATCACGGCGCGGCTGCTGGCGAACATGATCGAGACCGCCGGCGCCGACCGCGTGCTTACCGTTGACCTGCACGCCGGCCAGATCCAGGGCTTCTTCAACATCCCGCTGGACGAACTGACGGCGCTCTTCATGATCAGCCGATACTTCAGAGAGAAGAACCTCGACGACCTGGTTGTCGTGGCTACAGACGTTGGCGCCTCCAAGCGGGCGCGTAACGTCGCGCAGAGCCTGAACGCCCCGCTGGCCATCATTGAGAAGCGGCGCGGCGCGAACGACGACAAGACGCAGGTCGTGAATGTCATCGGCGAAGTGGAAGGGAAGCGCGCACTCCTTGTGGACGAAGAGATCAACACTGGTGGCACGATCTTGAACGCGGCAGAGGCGCTCAAGACCAGAGACGTGACAGACGTGTTCGTTGCGTGCACCCACCCTGTCTTCTCTGGCGACGCGGTGGAGAAGTTCCAGGCCGCGGGATTCGGCGAGGTGGTAGTCACGGACACCGTGCCGCTCCCTCCCGAGAAGCGTTGGCCGCAGCTGACCGTGCTGAGCATCGCTCCGTTAATCGGCGAAGCGATTAGCCGCATCCACACCGGCCGCTCCATCGGTGAGCTTTTCCAGATGGACAAGGAAGAAGACGGCAGCGACCCGAAGGTGGCTAACGCAATGGTGGGGGCGAAGCGAGGCTAGGAAGCCGATCATGCTGAAGTGGGCTTCGAAGATCTTTGGCGACTCCAACGAGCGCGAGCTGAAGCAGCACCGAGGCGCCGTCGAAGAGGTGAACGCTCTCGAGGCAGACGTTGAAGGCTTGGCGGACGATGAACTGCGTGGGAAGACGGATGAGTTCCGCTCCCGGCTCGCGGATGGCGAGACGCTGGACGATTTGCTGCCGGAAGCCTTCGGCGTAGCGCGCGAGCGGATCCGTCGATCGCGAGGTGAGCGGGCGCACGATGTTCAGATCATCGGCGCGAGCGTGCTCCATCGGGGGAAGATTGCGGAGATGAAGACGGGCGAAGGGAAGACGCTCGTCGCGACGCTGGCGCTCTATCTCAACGGCCTGGACGGGCAGGGCGCTCATCTCATTACGGTCAACGATTACCTCGCCAAGCGAGACTCCCAATGGTACGGGAAGACGCTGCAGGCGCTGGGCCTGACGATTGGCGTGCTTCAGCACGACTCAGCGTATCTGCTGGCGGAGGAACAGGTGAGCGACACGCTGAACATGGAGTATTTGGAGCCCTGTAGCCGCACGGATGCATACAAAGCGGACGTTACCTATGGCACGAACCATGAGTTCGGTTTCGACTTCCTGCGCGACAATATGGGAGTCGATGTCAAGGCTCGTGTTCAGCGCGACCGCCACTTCGCTATTGTGGACGAGGTAGATAACATCCTCATCGACGAAGCGAGGACGCCGTTAATCATCAGCGGTCCCGCGCAGGAGAACACGCAGACCTACCAGACGTTCGCTCGCCTCGCCGCCACGCTCCAGCCCGAAGTGGACTACACAATCGACGAGAAAGCCCGCTCGGTACAGCCGACCGAGCAAGGTATCGCGAAGGTCGAAGCGCGGCTCAGTCTCGATAACCTCTACTCCCCTGAGAACTACAGGCTCACTCGCTTCCTGGAATCCGCTCTGAAAGCGCATGCGATCTACGGCCGTGACCGCGAATATGTGGTCAAGGATGGTGCAGTGACGATCGTTGATGAGTTCACCGGCCGCCTGATGCCGGGGCGTCGCTGGGGGGACGGACTTCACCAGGCGATCGAGGCCAAGGAGCGCGTCAAGATCCAGCAGGAGTCGCTCACCTACGCGACCATCACGCTGCAGAACTACTTCCGCCTCTACGAGAAGCTGGCCGGGATGACCGGTACCGCCGTGACCGAGGCGGAGGAGTTCGACAAGATCTATGAGCTGGACGTCGTCGTCATTCCGACGAACGACCCGCTGGCCCGCATCGATCACACCGACCTGATCTATCGCAACGAGCGCGCCAAGTTCGACGCTGTCGCCGAAGAGATCGAGGAGGTGTACGAGCACGGGCAGCCCGTGCTCGTCGGCACGGTCTCCATCGAAAAGTCGGAGTACCTCTCCGACCTGCTCAAGCGCAAGGGCATCAAGCACAACGTCCTCAACGCGAAAAACCACGAGAGCGAAGCCAGTATTGTTGCCGATGCCGGCCGGTTTGGCGCCGTCACCATCGCGACGAACATGGCAGGCCGCGGAACTGACATCGTTCTCGGCGGAAAACGCGACGATAGCCGGATCGAAGGAGAGTGGCAGCGAGACCACGACAAGGTGATAGACGCGGGCGGACTTCACATCATCGGGACGGAGCGCCACGAAGCGCGACGGATCGATAACCAGCTTCGCGGGCGTTCTGGCCGGCAGGGCGACCCGGGCAGTACACGGTTCTTCGTCTCGCTGGAGGACGACATCATGCGCCGCTTCGCTCCAGAGTGGTTGGGCGGCATGCTCGAGAAGCTGGGGATGGACGAAGACACGCCGCTTGAGAGCAACATGGTTTCCAAATCGATTGAGCAGTCCCAGACGAAGGTGGAAGGACACAACTTCGACATTCGCAAGCACCTCGTCGACTATGACGATGTGATGAACACGCAACGCGACGTGATCTACCAGGAACGCGACAAGGCGCTCTCCGGCGCCGATCTCAAAGCCAACTTCCTCAAGATGGTTCGCGAAGAGATCACCGAGTTGGTCGAGATGCACGCTCCGGACCGCTACCCGGACGAGTGGGACATGGAGACGCTCGTCGCGGACTTGGTCGCGATCCTGAAGCTGCCGCCGGATCTCAATACGAAGACGCTGGGCGAAATGAGCCACGATGAGATCCTCGAGCGGCTGCTCGCCCACATTGAGGACACGTACGATGCCCGCGAGGCAGAGATCGGCGAGGAGGCGATGCGGGCCTTAGAGCGCATCCTCTTGCTGCGCACCATCGACGGTCTCTGGGTCGAGCACCTCACGGCGATGGATGAGATGCGGCAGGGCATTGGCCTGCGCGCGTACGGCCAGAGCGACCCGTTGGTCGCGTACAAGCGGGAAGGGCACGACATGTGGGGTCAGCTGCTTGCCAACATCCGCCGCCAGATCGCCCGCTCGATCTACCACGTCGAGCTGACCCAAAAGGACCGCCGGGTGGCACCCAAGCCCGCGGTGTCCGAGAACCGTGGAAAGGTAGCCGTCGGCGCCGGCGTGGGCGCCAGTGCCGCCGAAGCTACAGCGAGTGGTGGCGGTAGCGCTCGTGCCTCCGGCAAGGCGCGCAAGATTGGCCGTAATGAGAAGTGTCCGTGCGGCAGCGGCAAGAAGTACAAGAAGTGCCATGGGATGGCTGCCTGATGCCGAACAAGGCGACGAAGCCTCCGGACCCCGCGCCACTCAAGCAGTTTCGCGCGACGCTTAAGAAGAAGGGCGACTGGTTCAGCGCCCTCCTGGTGGCCATCGGCCAATGGGAAGTAGCCGAAGAAGAGATACACGGCCGGCATTATCAGTACCTGATTGGCGGCGAAGCGTTCGATTGGCTGCTACTTGCCGAGCGTCTCTGCGAAGAGGTCAACGGCGCGATCCCCGTCGACGAACGCGAAGCGCTGCTCTTTTTCGGCAAGCCGCCGCGCCCGCTGGACGACGACGAGTTCAAGCGTGCCATCGGCGACAGCAAGCATCGAGCGCACCTGAACTTCATCTACGGCGTCGCCGTCGAGGAGGCGCTCCAACTCACGGTAGAAGAAGAGGTGCTCAAGAGCTGGCGCTCGTTTGGTGGCTGGAACAAAGGCCAGAATCTCGATGAAGAAGTGTATGAGAAGCTGTACGGCCGCAGTTTTGCCGAGCTGCTCACGTCGTATCGCGAAGAACTGCCGCCGCATGAGCGGATCGATTTTCAGCCGGACGTACCCGACCTGGAGATCTCATATGGCGAAGCCCGCGCCTTTACGTACTGGCTGTTCAAGTTTCGCGTTAGCCAGACGGACCCGGCTCGCGTCGCGTCGGACACGCGGAAGGCGCTCGCGCAGATCTCTGAACTCGAGATGGCTGCACGCAGGCGCTCGCGGTTCCTCGCCCTGCCGGACATAGCGAGCACCCAGATACTGGAAGCAGAGGTAGTAGCCAGCGTTCGTTGATCATGGGCCGTCACGCGGTTAGAATTCACGAGCGGCCCCGAGAGAATCGGGGCCGAGTTGTATAGTCCGGCAGAGTAGGTGTCATGACGGAAGCCACAAGCAGCTCAGAGATGCCGAAGGCGTACGAGCCGGCTGCCGTAGAAGGCCGCCTCTACAAGATGTGGGAGGATGGCGGCTACTTCGCGCCGACAGACGGTGATGGCGAGCCTTTCACGATCATCATGCCGCCGCCGAACCTGACCGGCGAGCTGCACGTGGGCCATGCGCTGATGGATACGGTCGAAGACATCCTGATCCGCTGGAATCGGATGCGTGGCCGGCCGACGCTCTGGTTGCCGGGCATCGACCATGCGGCGATCGCCGTTCACACGCTGGTCGAGCGTACGCTGGCGGAGGAGGGACTCACACGCTACGACATTGGGCGCGAGAAGTTCCTGGAGCGCGTCTGGGAGTTCGTTAACGCCAGCCGCTCGCGGATTTTCGACCAGCACAAGCGGCTCGGCGCGTCCGCCGACTGGTCGCGCGAGCGCTTCACGATGGACGAGGGCCCGGCGAAGGCCGTGCGCACGGTCTTCTACAACCTGTACGAGAAAGGCCTGATCTATCGTGGCGAGCGCCTCATCAACTGGTGCCCCGGCTGTCAGACAGCGATCTCCGACCTGGAAGTGAAGCATCGGGACGAGCAGGGTAGCTTGTGGCATTTCTCGTACCCGCTTGCGGACGGGGACGGCACGATCACGATCGCGACGACCCGGCCGGAGACGATTGTGGCCGACACGGGCATAGCCGTGAATCCGGCCGACGAACGCTATCGGGCGCTCGTCGGCAAGCGGGCTATCCTGCCGATCATCGAGAGGGAGCTGCTTATCGTCGCCGACGATGCCATCGATCAGTCGTTCGGCAGTGGCGCGCTGAAGGTGACGCCCGGCCACGACCCGATCGACTTCGAGATCGGCCAGCGGCACAAGCTGCCCGTGATCAACGCGATCGAAAAGGACGGCACGATGAGCGAGGACGCCGGGCCGTATGCCGGTATGGACCGCTTCGAGTGCCGCGAGGCGATCGTCCGCGATCTGGAGGAGCGAGGCCGTCTGGTCAAGATCGAGCCGCACACGCACAGCGTTGGCCACTGCGAACGCTGCGACACAATCGTTGAGCCGCTGATCAGCCTGCAGTGGTTTATGGCCGTCAACAAGGAGTACAGCGATGGCAAATCGATCGCCGGCGAGGCGCTCCGTGTGGTCAACGAAGGCCTGATCCAGTTCGCGCCGCAGCGGTTCACGCGGGACTACCTCAACTGGATGGAGAATATCCGCGACTGGTGTATCTCTCGCCAGCTTTGGTGGGGCCACCGCATCCCCGTCTGGTACTGCGACGACTGCGACGAGACGACCGCCCCGCCGCCGGATATCGAGGAGCCGGAGGCGTGTGCCGGGTGCGGTGGCGGCAACCTGCGCCAGGAAGAGGACACGCTCGACACGTGGTTCTCTTCGGCGCTCTGGCCTTGCTCGACGCTGGGCTGGCCCGACAACACGGACGACCTGAAACGCTTTTATCCGACGACGGTGATGGAGACCGGCTACGAGATCATCTTCTTCTGGGTGGCCCGCATGATCATGATGGGCCTCTTCTGCATGGAGGAGCTGCGTGACCAGGTTGAGGACCGCATCCCGTTCAAGTTCGTCTACCTTCACGGCATGGTGCGCGACGACAAGGGCGCCAAGATGAGCAAGACGAAGGGCAACGTCGTCGACCCGCTCGGGCTGATCGAGAAGTACGGTACCGACGCACTGCGCTTCAACCTGATCACGGGCGGCGCCACCGGCCAAGACCAACGGCTCTGGGAGGAGAAGGTGGAGGCCGGCCGCAACTTCGCGAACAAGCTCTGGAACGCTTCGCGCTTCGTCATCATGCAGCTCGCGGGAGCGGGCGAGATCGGAACGCTATCCGTCTCCGATCGCGAGTCGATGCCGGCGGAGGACCGCTGGGTGCTGTCGAAGCTCGATCGCCTTGTCGGCGAGGTCGACCAAATGCTGAACGACTTCCAGCTCAACGAGGCCGGGCGCCGGTGCTACGATTTCCTCTGGGGCGACTACTGCGACTGGTACCTGGAGATGGCCAAGATCCGGCTGCGCGCCGGCGACAAGACGGCGCTGCCGGTGCTCGCGCACGTGCTGGAGACCGGGCTCAGGCTGCTGCACCCGTTCATGCCGTTCGTGACAGAGGAGCTGTGGCAGCGGCTTCGAGGGGAGACGCAGGAAGAAGGGCCGGCGGCCCTGATCGTTGCCGAGTTCCCGAAATCGGACCCGGCCTGGCGCGACGAGGCGGCCGAACGCGATGTGGACGGCATGATCGAGATCGTCCGCGCCATCCGCAACATCCGCTCAGAGCGCAAGGTTGAGGCCGCGAAGTTCATCGAGGCGTTCGTTGTCGCGAATGACGAGTCGGGCGTGGCAGCGGGGGCCGCGTACATCGAAGTGCTGGCGCGTGTCCGGCCGCTCAAGATCGTCACCAACGCTGTGGACGCGCCACGAGAGGGCGTCGCCACGGCGGTGCTCTCGCATGCGGTGGTTGTCGTGCCGCTGGCAGGGCTGCTGGACGCCGGCGAAGAGCGCGATCGCCTGGGTAAGGAGATCGAGGAGACCGAGGCGTACCTCAAGCGCCTGGACGGCAAGCTCTCCAACGAGCAGTTCCGCGCGAAAGCGCCCGCCGACGTCGTCGCCGCGGAGCAAGGCCGCCGCGACGAAGCGCAGTCGAAGCTCGACGGCCTCCAGCGCGCGCTGGGGGAGCTGGGCTCCTAATACCCAACAAGCTGCTTCCAAATTGACGTAAGAGAACACCCTTGATACGCTGGCTTCGTGAAGATGGCCACAATCGAAGCTGGCCGCGAGACTAGCTCGATATAACCCTGGGGAGGTAGAAGCACGTGCAAGTCCTGCTGGACAACTACGTAGCTGTCCTGCTAGCGACAGTCATCGGCTTCATACTAGTTGGCAGCGCCATCCTCGGCTCCCGGCTCCTCGCGCCGTACTCTCAGTCTGAGAAGAAGCAGATCTCCTACGAATGCGGCATGCTGCCGGCGGCGGCGCCGATGCGCACCCAGATTCACATCCGTTACTATCTGTTCGCTATCCTCTTTCTGATTTTTGATGTGGAGGCCGTATTCCTCTTTCCCTGGGCGGTGACGTTCCTAAGTGTCGGGAAGGCGGCGTTCTATGAGATGGTGCTCTTCATGGTTGTCCTTGGCGCTGGACTTGCGTATGCCTGGAAGAAGGGAGTGCTGCAGTGGAAGTAACTGAGGAAACTGCCTCCGCTACGCCCGAGACTGAAACGACCGAAACGCCTTCGTCACCACGCGAGGTGATACCGCCATCCGAACGTCCGCAGACGAGCGTTGAACGCGAGGCTCAACTGCTCACCCCTGTCGAGGTCGACCACGGCAAGCCGCTGTATCGTCAGGTGCTGCCCGGCGTCATGCAGGTGCCTGCGGAGACGGTGCTGGCGCTCGTGCGCAAGTCGTCGCTCTGGCCGCTGACGTTCGGCCTCGCCTGCTGCGCGATCGAGATGATCGCTACCTACATGTCGCACTACGATCTGGACCGCTTCGGCATCTTCCCGCAGGCCTCGCCCAGGCAGGCGGACGTGATGATCGTCGCGGGCACCGTGACCAAGAAGATGGGCCCCGCGGTCAAGCTACTGTACGAGCAGATGCCGAACCCCAAATGGGTGATCTCCATGGGCGCCTGTGCGACGAACGGGGGCCCGTACACGCGATACGATCGCGTGATGCAAGGCGTGGACAAGTTGATTCCTGTGGACATCTATGTGCCCGGCTGTCCGCCCAGGCCGGAAGCGCTCATGGATGGCTTCATGGCGTTGCAGCACAAGATCATGGAGGAGCGCGGCAAGGTCTAATGCCGGACGAAGAGTCACAGACCGACGCCGAAGCCCCCGCCGAGGGCAAGAAGGGGGAGGAGACTCCGGCGAAGGCGGAGCAGGCCGCTGCTCCGGAGCAACCCGCCGCTGAGAAGCCCAAAGCCAAACAACCTGCGGAAGAGGAAGAAGAGGCGAGGCCACGCCCGCCCGCGGGCGGCATCGCTGACCTGCTTGCGGAAGCGCTTCCTGACGTCAAGCTCGAAGCCTACCAGGGCATGACCGATGTCATCGTTGAGGTCGAACGAGATGACATTCTTAACGTGATGTCCGTTGCGAAGGACGACCCGCGCCTGGACTTGAAGTTCCTCCGTTGTCTCTTCGGCGTCGACCTCGAAGCGGAAGGGCTTGAGGTCGTCTACCAACTACTGTCCTTTGAAAAGGGCCATGAGGTAGTGATCAAGACCCGTCTGCCGAGCGACGACGCCCACGTAGCCTCCGTGACGTCTGTATGGAAGGCGGCCAACTGGCACGAGCGTGAGACGCGCGATATGTTCGGCATCACGTTCGATGACCATCCGCATCTAGTTCCGCTCCTGCTGCCCGAAGACATGACGGACCACTTTCCTCTTCGGAAGGACAACCCGCTCTCGGAGATCGAGGAGTGGCAGGGCGACGAGCTACCTGAAGAGGGTTACGGCGGTGCGAAAAAAAGATGACGATGCTCATGCGTACGGCAGGCGTCACGGTGCTTGGCCTCGCTGTCGTAGCCTGCGGAGGCGGAGGCCCCGGAGGCGACGAGGGTGCTATCAAGAACATCTTCCGCGACTTCTTCCGCGCATTCGAGGACGCCGACGCCTCCCTGCTCGCCAGCCTGCTCAGTGATGACTGCGAAGATGCTGACAGCATCGCCGAACGTGCCATCCAGTCGTCTCTTTCCCGCGGGCTTGCAGATGTCGAGTACGACGTGACGGGCGTCGACATTCGTGATCTAACGGAGACGACGGCAGAAGCGATACCTCAAGGCACGAGTAGTGTTGAAGGTGACGAGTTTCCCTTGGTTGACTCCGCGGATCCGGAGTACGCAAGGCTGATCAAGATAGACGGTGAGTGGAAGCTCGCCGACTGCAACATCCTATTTTGAGCGAAGAGATGGTACAAGAACGCGGGCCAGATACGGTCGATATCAACGTCAACATGGGGCCTCAGCACCCCAGTACGCACGGCGTGTTCCGCATGGTGCTGACGATCGACGGTGAGCGTGTCATCGACGTCGAGCCGCACATCGGCTACATGCACCGTGGCGCGGAGAAGCTTTCGGAGAACATGGACTACCGCGCGGCCATCGGCTATCAGGACCGCACGGACTACCTGGCACAGTTCTTGACGGAACAGGCTTACTGCATGGCCGTTGAAAAGCTGCTTGAACTGGAGGTGCCGGAGCGCTCCGAGTACATCCGCGTGATCCTCTGCGAGCTGAACCGCGTAACCAGCCACCTCATGTTCTTGGGCGCGTTCGGCATCGACCTCGGTTACTTCGGTACGTCATTCACGTACGGCTTCCGCGAGCGCGAACGCCTCCAAGACATCTTCGAAGAGGTCACTGGCGAGCGAATGATGTATGGCTACTTCCGGCCCGGCGGTCTTGCTTGGGATGTGCCGGACAACTTCGTTCAGATGATCAGAGATGTGCTTCCCCACACGCGACAGGGTCTCAAAGACCTGGACATGTTGATGACACAAAACGAGATCGTCGCCGCCCGTACGAAGGGCATCGGCGCGATGAACTTGGAAGACTCAATCAACTGGGGTCTCTCCGGCCCCATGTTGCGGGCTGCCGGCAGCGATTGGGACCTGCGCAAAGACAAGCCCTATTCGATCTACGACCGGTTCGACTACGATATTCCGGTTGGCTCCCACGGGGACGTCTTCGACCGCTATCTGGTGCGGCTGGAAGAGGCGTATCAGTCGCTCCGCATTGTCGAGCAGGCGCTCGACCAGCTACCGGACGGGCCGATCATGCCGGAAAAGATGCCGCGCCGCCTGCGTGGGCCCGATGCTGAGGTCTACGCGGCTGTCGAAGGCCCGCGTGGTGAATACGGCATCTACATCGTGTCGAAGGGTGGCGACAAAGCGTACCGGTTGAAGATCCGGGCGCCATCGTTTTGCAATCTCGCGGCGCTGCGCGATATGACCGTAGGCAACTACGTCGCCGATGCCGTCGCCATCCTGGGTTCGATCGATATCGTGCTCTGCGACGTGGACCGATAGTGCTGGCTCTAACCTACGACGTTGGCAACATCTGGCTGGACGCTTTGCTGGGCCTCCTCGCGGTCGTCGCGCTCATGACCCTCTCTACCTTCATGTTGATCTGGCTTGAGCGCAAGATCTCAGCCCGCATTCAGATGCGCCTCGGGCCCATGCGCGTCGGCCCATATGGTCTGCTGCAGACGATCGCTGACGCTGTCAAGCTGATGGGCAAGGAGGACCTGCGTCCGAAGACGGCGGACCGGTGGGTCTTCGAGCTGGCACCGTTTGCCGTCTTCGTGCCGACGTTCGCCGCATTCGTGGCGATTCCGTTCACGCGCGATTGGGCGGTCGCCTTCCTGGACCTTGGGCTGTTCTATGTGGTCGCCGCTACGGGGCTTTCGTTCGTCGGTTTCCTGATGGCTGGCTGGGCCTCCGACAACAAGTATGCGCTGCTCGGCGGCATGCGCGCGGCCGCGCAGCTCATCAGCTACGAGGTGCCGATGGTTGTCACGCTGGTAGCCGTCGCGATGATCGCGGGGTCGCTCAACCTGAGCGAGATTGTCCTGTTTCAGAACCGAGTTCCGCTGTTCGTCTGGCAGCCGCTGGGGTTCTTCATCTTCATCGTCGCCGCGCTGGCCGAGCTGGAGCGCCAGCCGTTCGACATCCCGACGGCGGAGTCGGAAGTCGTCGGCGGGCCGTTTATCGAATACAGCGGCATCCGCTGGTCAATGTTCTTTCTCGCGTCGTATACGGGCCTGATGATCTACAGTCTGCTTGGCGCCCTGGTGTTCCTGGGCGGCTGGGAGTGGCCGCTCGGCTCGGCAGCCGGTCTTTGGCTCCAGCTGATCCTGATCTTCGTGAAGACCAGCCTGTTCATCGCGTTCTTTATGTGGGTTCGCTTCGCGCTCGTGCGCCTCCGCATCGACCAGCTCATGAGCTACTGCTGGAAGGTGCTGATCCCGCTGGCGTTCCTGCAGGTGTTCCTCAACGGCTTCGTGCTGGTCTACGGCTGGCCGGACGGCTTCCTGTTGCTGACCTCAGGCGCTGGGCTCGCGCTGGCCATGTACATCATCTATCGCGCCGTTGACACGGAGCCTCGCAAGCTGCGCATGGTACCCGCTCGTGGCGGCGCGTCATCGGCGCAGCCCGCAACAGTGGACGCGACTGGTTCGGAATGATTGGAGCAAATCCATGATCGGCATCTTTAAGAGCATGTACATCACCTTCGCGACGATGCTACGCAAGCCCGTGACGATCGAGTATCCGGCCAAGCACCGTGACGTGCCTCAGCGCGACCGGGCCTTCCCGATCCTGCTCTGGGACAAAGATGTTGACGAGCCGTTTTGCACGGGCTGTCACGCCTGCGAGCGCGCCTGCCCTGTGGAGTGCATGACGGTGACGATGAAAGACAATCCGCTGCATGCGGACGGGAAAAGCGATCGGCGCAAGATCGTCGATGAGTTCTGGATTGATTACGGACGTTGCATGCGCTGCAACATCTGCGTCGAAGTTTGTAACTTCGAGGCGATCGCGATGAACAACACCTGGGCCGGCCATGAGCTATCGACGTTCGACCGCAACGATCTGGTGCTCGACCTTCAGCAGCTCCTTGCCCAGCATAAGCAGGGCAAGATTGACGAATGGGTGGCAGAGTGACGAGACGGGACGCGACCGCGGCATGACCGTAGCCCAGCTCATCTTCTACGTTATCGCCGCGCTGGCAGTCGCTGGTGGCCTTGGCGTTGTGCTGGCGAGGAACACCGTGTACGCGGCGCTGTTCCTGATCCTGGCTCTGCTCGCGGTCGCGGGCATCTACATTCTGCTCGCATCTGAGTTCCTCGCGCTCGTACAGGTGCTGATCTACGCAGGCGCCATCACGGTGCTGCTGCTCTTCGGTTTGATGCTGACGCGCGTGGACGACTTGGAGGAGTCGATGGTCGGTGCTCAGTGGCCGTTGGCTGCCGTAGCTTCCGCTTTGCTGATGGGGTTGCTGATAACCACCGTCGCTACGAGTGACTGGCCCGGAGACGCTGATGGGATGATCACGCGCATTCCGTTTGAGACGCTGGGCCAAGCCTTGTTCCGCCAGTGGGCCGTTCCGTTCGAAATCGCATCACTCGTGCTGCTGATTGCGCTGGTCGGCGCGATCGTCTTAACGCACGACGAAGAGGGCGATGTGGAGGAGACTAAGTAGCGATGGAAGCCGTCAGCCAGCAGATTCCGCTCGAGCACTTCCTCGTCCTGAGCGCGATCCTGTTCTCGATTGGTGTGTACGGCGTGCTGACGCGACGTAACGCGGTGCTCATCTTGATGTCGGTGGAGCTGATGCTGAACGCCGCGAGCATCAACATGGTCGCGTTTGCGGCCTACGCGTCGCCAGAGGCTTTCACGGGCATTATCTTCGCCATCTTCATCATTACGATTGCCGCCGCCGAAGTCGGGCTGGCGCTGGCCATCATCCTGCGCATCTTCCGCAACCGCGGCACGGCGAACGTCGACGAGGTGAACGCCCTCAAATGGTAGGAGCCAGCGCCTCATGAATATGAGTGACGCCTGGGTCTTGCCGCTGCTGCCGGCCGCCGCATTTGTGGTGCTGGCCCTATTCGGGCCGTATTTGCCTCGTAAGGGCGACTGGCTGGCGATTTTGGCCATTGGCGCCGTCTTCGTCCTGACGTTCCCGATCATTGCCGACTTCACGGCCGCGCTGGCCCTGGAGGGCGAGGCCTTCGCCGGCGTGGCGAACTCCATCCAGTGGATGGAAGTGCCAGGCCACCTCGAATTGAACTTCGGCGTGCACGTCGATGGGATCACCATCGTGATGCTCGTCGTCGTGAGCTTTGTGGCCTTGATGGTGCAGGTCTATTCGCTCGGATACATGAAGGGCGATGCGCGTTACGGCTGGTATTACGCGGTCATCTCACTCTTCGTGGCTTCGATGCTGGCCCTTGTACTGGCCGATAACTTCCTGCTGCTCTACTTCAGTTGGGAGCTTGTCGGACTTTGCTCCTACCTATTGATCGGTCACTATAGCCACTTGCGTTCCGCCGCTGAAGCCTCGAAGAAGGCGTTCATCACGACACGCCTGGGCGACGTGGGCTTGCTGATTGCCATCATCCTGCTCTGGCGCGAAACCGGCACGCTGAACATCCAAGACATTATCGCAGCCGCCCAGGCAGGCGAGGTGGGACGCGAGATCCTGACGGCGTCGGTCGTGCTGTTGTTCCTTGGCGCGATGGGCAAGTCCGCCCAGTTCCCGTTCCACGTCTGGCTGCCGGACGCCATGGAGGGCCCGACGCCCGTATCGGCGCTGATCCACGCCGCCACCATGGTCGTCGCGGGCGTCTACCTGGTCGCGCGCATGCTGCCGCTGTTCGAGTTGGTCGCAGGCGGTATGGAGATGGTGCTGGCCATTGGCCTGATGACGACGTTCTTGTCCGCGACGATGGGCCTGGTGATGACCGATATCAAGCGCGTCATCGCCTACTCAACGCTCAACAGTCTTGGGCTGATGTTCGTCGCGTTAGGCGTGGGTTCGCCCGCCGCGGCGATGCTCTATCTGTTTACACATGCGTTCTTCAAGGCGCTGCTCTTCCTGGGCGCTGGCTCCGTGATCCACGCGACGGAGCGGCAAGACGTGAGCGGGCTCGGTGGCCTCTGGTCAAAGATGCCGCTTACGGCCATCACGTTCGGTATCGGCGCGTTCTCCATGGCAGGGCTGCCGTTCCTCGCCGGCTTCTGGGCGAAGGACGAGATCCTGGTTGCGCTGCTTGAGAACAAGATCGCCTTCGCGTTCGTGCTGTTGACGCTGCCGCTCACCGCGATGTACATGATGCGCGTCTTTGTCCTGACGTTCCTCGGCGAGCCAAAAGAGCCAGAAGCGCACGAGCACGCCCACGAAGGCCCGCTGACAATAACGGTGCCACTCGTGCTGTTGGCGGTGCTCACGCTGGTCACCGGCTTCGTGGTGTTCGATCAGGTGGGCCGCGCGATGGGCTTCCCCGGCGGCATCGGCGATGTGATCTACCTCCACGGTCCGCATGCCTTCGACTTCAACGTCGCCGTCACCCTTGGATCGATCGCGCTCGTGGCGACGGGCCTCGGCGCCGGCTGGTACGCCTGGGTGATCCGGCCCGAGCTGCCGGCTAGCATCATGGCGCGATTGCAGCCGGTGCATGCGCTTTTCGCGAACGAGTACTACCTGAACAACGTCTATCAGGCCATCATCGACCATGTGATCCTCGCGGGAGCGCGTGTCGTCGCTTGGTTCGACCGTAACGTTGTGAACGACACCGGCATCGATGGGGCCGCGTACTCCACGGGGTTCGCGGCATACGTGATGAAGTTCCAGCAGACCGGCAAGTTGCCGAACTACGCCCTGGCGATGGTGATCGGTATCGTGGCGCTTGCGGCGGTCGCGTTCTTTAAGGCTTAGGGAGCGGATGCAAACAGGATACATACTGCTAGCCACCATTGCGCTGCCGCTCTTCGTCGCGATGCTCCTCGTCGCTGTGCCGTCGAAGAGGGCGGACCTCGTGCGCTACATCTCCATCGCGACGGGCTTCGCGCTCTTCGGGCTCTCGGCGTACGCCTTTTTCGCCTACCAGCTTGCTACGGCGGATACCTACCAGTTCGAGCTGCAATGGACATGGATCGAGAACGTGGGCTTCCTGGGCAAGGATGGAATCACGCTCCACCTCGGCATCGATGGCATTGGCGCGCCCATGGTGCTGTTGACGGGCATCGTGACGTTTGCGGCCACACTCATCTCCGCGAAGATCGACTACCGCAACAAGGATTACTTCATCCTGCTCTTCCTGCTCGTCGCGGGCGTGTTTGGCGTATTTACCTCGCTCGACCTGTTCTTCTGGTTCTTCTTCTACGAGTTGGCCGTCCTCCCGATGTATCTGCTGATTGGCGTCTGGGGCTCGTCCAGTACCTTCGCGACGTTCGCGCGGACCAAGGAGTACAGCGCCGTCAAGTTGACGATGGTCCTGGTTGGCGCCAGCGTGCTCATCTTCGTCGGGATCTTCGCTGTCTTTGTAGAGGCGGGCATTGGGACGTTCGATCTACCGCAGCTTTACGAGGTCGAATACGACGAGAACTTCCAGAAGGTCGTCTTCCCGCTGTTCCTGATTGGCTGCGGCGTGCTGGCCGGACTCTGGCCGTTCCACACATGGTCGCCTGATGGCCATGTGGCCGCGCCCACGGCCGTCAGCATGCTCCACGCGGGTGTGCTGATGAAGCTGGGCGCCTTCGGCATCATCCGCCTCGGCATGCAGCTCATGCCGGAGGGCGCGGAATTCTGGATGCCGATGTTGATGACGCTGGGCGTTATCAACGTGGTCTACGGCGCAATCTCCGCGATGGCGCAGACGGACTTCAAGTACATGGTGGGCTACTCCAGCATGAGCCACATGGGGTACGTGCTTATGGGACTGGCGACTATGAACGCCGTGGGCGTGAACGGAGCCGTGTTGCAGATGTTCTCCCACGGCGTGATGACGGCTCTCATGTTCGCCATGATCGGCGTACTTTACGACCAGGCGCACACGCGCGAAATTTCGGCCTTCGGCGGGTTGGTGAAACGGATGCCTCACTTCGTCGCCTTTTTCTCCATCGCGGGCTTAGCATCGCTTGGCTTACCGGGCCTCAGTGGGTTCGTCGCTGAATTCAACATTTTCTTAGGTACCTTCCAAACCTATCCGGCTCTAGGCGCGCTGGGCATTCTGGGCGCGGCGATCACGGCGGTCTACATTCTGCGCATGATGGCGCAGGCCTTCTTCGGCGAAGAAAACGAGAAGTGGGCCGGCTTGAAGGACATGAGCCGCTATGAGTACGCGGGTGGCGCGCTCCTGCTCGCCTTCATCGTCCTGATGGGCGTCTTCCCGAGTCCGTTCGTCGACCGCATCGCTGAGACGGTCCTGAATATTCCAGGTGTGTCCTAGATGTCTGGCGAACTGAACCTCGACTATTCGCTGCTCACGCCCGAGTTCTGTCTGGGCGGCCTTGCCGCCATCGTGCTCGGCGTCGACCTCTTCGCTCCCAAGGTGCGCAAGGAATGGCTGCCATACATCACCGCTCTGGGCCTCGTCGGCATCATTGCGTTGTCGTTCGGCTGGCTCGAAAAGGAGAGCGATTTCGCGGGCATCATTTTCATCGACAACTACACGATGTTCTTCCGTGTTTTCTTCATGGCGACCGCCGCAGTCGTCGCCTTGATGTCGGCGCAGTTCGTACGGCAGCATCTGAAGAACCCGGGCGAATACTACGCGCTGCTGATCATTTCGACGATTGGCGCGATCTACATGGCCGCTTCCCGAGAGCTGCTCACCGCCTACATCTCGCTTGAGGTGCTCAGCTTCAGCCTCTACGTGCTGGTGTCCTTCGCGCGGGATGACGCTCGCTCGAATGAGGGAGGCCTGAAGTACATGCTGTTGGGCGCGTTCGCGTCAGCCTTGTTCCTATACGGCCTCAGCCTGATCTATGGCTCCGCCGGCACGACGTTCTACTCGGAGATCTCCGCAGCGTATGCGGGCGGCACTGAGGGCTTCGCGCTTGGGTTGCTGATG
>JADFRJ010000120.1 GCA_022561355.1 Chloroflexota bacterium
CGAACACCTGAGACGCCCGCTCCGCCAGGCCAAGCCGCTCCAGGCCGGCCTGGGCGAGCACGGCCGCGTGGTATTCGCCTTCGTCCACTTTTCGAATACGCGTATCCACGTTGCCGCGAATGTCTACCGGCTCGATATCAGAACGAAGCGCGAGGAGCTGCACGGCCCGCCGGCGGCTGCCGGTGCCAATCCGCGCTCCCGCGGGCAGTTCCGCGAGCGTCTTGCCATCACGTGAGACGAGCGTGTCTCGCGGGTCGGCGCGTTCAGGGTATGCGGCGAGCGTGAGGCCGGGTGCGATCTCCGACGGCACGTCCTTCAAGCTGTGGACGGCCACGTCTATGTCGCCGACGAGGATAGCCGCCTCCAACTCCTTGACGAACACGCCTTGGCCGCCGATGTCCGACAGCGATGCGCGCTGGTCGCGGTCGCCCTGCGTCGTGATCTGCTTGATCTCGATCTGGGCTTCGGGGTCTTGGGCGCGCAACGAGGCCACAACGAGTTCCGTCTGGCGCATGGCCAGCGGGCTTCCGCGCGTGCCGACAGTGATCGTGGGCCGGGAGGCCATGCTACGAACCCTCTGGCGGGGAATCCTGATCCCGTTCTTCGTCCAGGTTGAACAGCTCACGGACGGGGACCACGTAGCGTTCGCCGTCATCACTCTTGAGGCGAACGATCGGCTCGTGGAGCAGCTTCTTGACCAACGCGGAGGACATCGCCTCAATGCTGCGACGCTGCTTCTCCGTCAGGTCGCCGTGGCGCTGGAACGTCTTCTCCAGTTCCGCGCGCCGGACCGAGTCGGCGCCCTCGCGGAGTGCGGCGACGGTTGGCACGACGCCACGGTCCCGCACCCACGTCCGGAAACGGTCGATCCCTTCGTCGACGATCCGCTCGACGTTGGCTACTTCCTGTTGGCGGGCGTTGCGCCCTTTCTCCACGAGCGCCTGGAGATCGTCCATATCGTAGAGCTGAACGTTGGAAACGCCGCGAACCGCCGGGTCCACGTCGCGCGGCACGGCGATGTCGATCAGCAGCAACGGCCGGCCGTTGCGGTGCGCCGTCGCTTCTTGCACTTCGGCCTGACCGATCAGGAAATCCGGCGCGGCGCTGGATGTGATCACGATGTCGGAGCCGGCCATGGTGGCGCCCAGCTTGTTGAAGGGCACCGGCCTGCCTCCCAGGTCCTTGGCTAGCTCCTTGGCACGAGCCGCCGTCCGGCTCGTGACCAGCAGCTTCTTCACGCCACGCTCTACCAGGCTGCGTGCCGTCAGCTTGCCGGCCTCACCGGCGCCCACCACTAACACGCTGCGTGCGGGTAGATCGCCCAGGGTCCGTTCCGCGAGCTTCGTCGCGGTAGAGCTGATGGACACGGCGTGGCGGCCGATGCCGGTCTCACTGCGCGCCTTGCGGCCAACGCGGATCGCCGTGTGGAACAGCTGCGAAAGCACCGCATTGTGCGTGTTCGCTGCCGTGGCGGCGGAGAAGGCGGAGCGCACCTGCCCGAGGATCTCCGATTCGCCGAGCACCATCGACTCGATCCCGGCCGCGACGCGGAACAGGTGCCGGGCCGCGTCAAGACCGGTCTTGTGGTAGAAGACGTCGTCGGGGGCCTCCACGTCGCTCTTCAGGTCGCGGAGCACGGCGATCACGGGCCCCGGCGTGATCGCGTGGTGCGCGATCATGTAGACCTCCGTGCGGTTGCACGTTGATACGAGCACGGCCGCGCCCCCGAACTTCGGCAGCGCCTCCGGCAGCTCGTCGGCGGCGAACGCAAAGCGCTCACGCACAGCGACGGGCGCCGTCTTATGGCTGATGCCGACGAGGGTGATGTGCATGGTCTAAGCGCTTTCTCCGTTCGAGGAGCCGACCAACTCTGGTACCAACTCCTCCGCGCCGAGCGACGTCAGCAGCCGCGTCTTCGCCTGGCGGTACTTGCGTTGTGCCAACAGTACGCGCAACTCTTCATCGATCGCTTCCTGCCACACCTCGGCGTCGGGCACAATGCTGCGCGAACGCAGGTCGCCACGCACCTCCTTGAGCAGGTCCGCCAATGCCGGCATCTCTTCGGTCAGGTAGGCCTCCAGCTCTTCGCGCAGCCGGCGCGCCAGCGCCGGGCTCGCGCCACCCGTGGACGCGGCGAGGGTGATCGCGCCGCGGCGGATCACCGAGGGCAGGATGAAGTCGCAGTTCGGAATGTCGTCGGCGGCGTTGACCCAGATGCGCTTGCGGCGGCCCTCGGCGCTGATCTCGTTGTTCACAGCGCCATCGTCCGTCGCGACCATGACGATGTGATAAGGATCGATGTCGCCTTCCTGGTACTCGCGCTGGATGCAGTCAATCTCGCCGCCGGCCAGCATCTTCTGCAGCGGCTTCGTCAGTTTGGGCGCCACAACGGTCACCTTGGCCTCGCCGCCCAGCAGCCCTTCGACCTTGCGCTGCGCCTCCGGACCACCACCGACCACAAGACAGGGACGGTCTCGCAGCTCTACAAAAATCGGGTAGTATGCCATCTACGTTCGCTCCGTAATCATCCTGCGCGCCGCCTCCCGGCGGACAGCGCCCCTCTGTTCCGCATCAGAAAGGTCTACCTCCGGCAGCTCCCCTTCCGGCTCCTTGCGCGATACGCGGAACATCCTGCGTACCGAGAACTCCAGCTCTCGCATCCGTATTGTCCAACCACCACCGCCCAGCCACTCCATCAGCCCTTTGCCTTCTTGCTGACCTTCGGGGGCTTCTCGTACGCTTCCGTCAGGCCGATGAGGACCTGATCCGCGATGGCGTTCACCTGCTCGCAGGCGCCCATCGCCTCTTCGGCTGAGAGCCCTTGGCGCTGGCTGGCCTGCTTCGTCGAATCGTCAAGGCTCCGGCGGAAGAAGATGAACGCCTCCACCGCCTGCGCCAGCGGCAGCCCGCTGGCCGCCAGCTCATGGCCGTACTCCTTGCCCAGCTCCCGCGCGGTCTCCAGCAGTACCGTGCGCCGCGAACGGCGTCCTAGGTAGTCAGCGGCGAGGCTCGCGAGCTGGCGCCCCAGGGGCCGCAGGCGGCTGCGCATCGTCTCGTCGACGGTCGCGTACCAAGGGGCATCCTGGACCGGGCGCCGGTGCAACTGCCGCCGGATGCGCGTGACCGCCATGTCGCCCAGCTCTCGATAGCTTTCGCCATCGCGGCTGCGGCCTGTAACCAATTCCTGGATGTCCGTCTCGACGAAGCGGCGATGGCCGCCGGGCGTGCGAAACGCCCGCACGTGGCCGCTGTCCGCCCACCGGCGCAGCGTCGATTCGTCGACGCCTAACACGCGGCAGGCCTTCCCCAGCGTGAGCCAGCGGACGTCTTCAGGCGCTGATGCGATCGTCTTTGCAGCCATAGAACCTATATAAACCTGGGTAAGCTTACGGGCTTACCACCCCGTAGCTAGATTCTATGAAGTGCCGCTGGCTATGTCAAATAGGGCTACTCTAGTCCAACAAGCTCTGCCAGGCCGCGCACCAGCTCCTTGCGGTTCATCACCTCACGCGTGGCGAGCAGGACGCCCGGGATAAACGAATCGCGGCCGGTGGTGTCGTGCCGGATCGAGAGCGTCTGCCCCTGGCCGCCGAACAGCACCTCCTGATGCGCGACGAGGCCGGGCAGCCGCACGCTATGGACCGTGATGCCACCCTGCTCGGCGGCGCGCGAACCGGCGAGCGTCTCCTTGTCCGGCACGTTGCGGTCGAACGGCTTGCCTCGCGCGGCCAGCATCTCTTGCACCGTCATCATCGCCGTCCCTGAGGGGGCGTCGACCTTCTTGTCATGGTGCAGCTCGATGATCTCCGCGGAGTCGAAGAAGCGTCCGGCCAGCTTTGCCATGTGGATCATCAGCACCGCGCCGATGGCGAAGTTCGGAGCGACAACGACGCCGACGCCACGCTCGCTACAGCGCTTGCCGAGATTGGCCAGCCACTCCTCCGAAAGGCCAGTGGTGCCGACCACGAGCCTCACATCGCGTTCGAGCGCGGCGTCGGCCACGAGCGGCGTCCACTCCAGGTTGGAGAAATCGATGACGACGTCCGGCTTCGTCGCGTCCAATAACGCGCCGGGGTCGTCGCTCTGCGGGACGGCGCCGCCACCGGGGAGAGCTGCTTCCTTCTCTGAGGAGAGCTTCTCCAACACCCCCACCGGCTCCATGTCCTCAGCCTGAACGACGCCAGCCAGGACCTCCCGCCCCATGTTTCCGGTACCGCTCACCACTACGCGAATCGTCATCGTACGCCCAGCCTACACGTTTCCTGCGGAGAAATGAAGACGCCCCCGGCAAACCGGGGGCGCGTTCACGTTATCTAGCTTCGAGCCTAGCTCTTGATCGGCCCCGGGCCGGTGCCCATCGTCGGGGGCCTGTTCGATGGCCCGCTTCCGTAACCACCGCTGCGCTGCCGCCGACTACCTCCACCGCCGTTGCCCCCACGTCCTCCGCCGCCGTCTCGCGGCCCACGTCCACCACCGAATCCGCCCCGACCGCCGCGGCCAGATGGTAAATCCATTCACATTGTTCAGCCAGTTCTTCCACCAGTTTTTGATTACTGGCCGAGCCTTCGACAAACACAAACTCTCCCTTTTGCCGAGAAAAGCTAGAGTAGCCATGTTGTGGTAGAGATTACCAAATGATTGGAAGGGTAGTTGATGGCCATCGAAAAAGATCGTGGGACACATGCATTCCAAATCGATATCGGGTCTTGGGGAAATAAAACCGTCGAGGACTGTGCCATCGGCCAAAAAAAACTTACATCCGCCGATGTAGTCTGGCTGGTAATAATAATCTGAATCAGGAAGGGCCGTCTGGTCGCTTCGGACCGCAAACTCAACTAAATCTTCTGTAGAGCCTTCCCCGACAACGTCCTCTACGACAATTTCCCAGATGTAGTCTTCTATATCAAACCGAGTTAAATCTTTGAGCTTCTTTTTCATGCAACGACTAAATCCTTGAAAAGGATTCGCCCACCATCGAACAACCGGTAAGCCGGTAGCTCTTCATTACCTTGTCCTTGCACACCTGCGCCTTCGGCTAGTCGTGTGGGAATGTCAAGAGCGCGTGTGTCTTCACTGTGGAGTTTGAGAGTAGTGTAGATTGGCAATTCCCATCGGGGTCTACTGCAGAGGCTGGGTTGGGCTGGAGGTCCTGAAAGTCGAGTAAAAGGCCAAGGGAGGTCGTTGTATCCCAGATAGGATCATCGGTTGGACCGTACATGCGCAGGCGGTCAATCTCATCGACTCGGCTCGTAGCGGTGATCACCACCTTCTGCGGCAGCTGTGCCGCAAGCAGCGGGAGCGGCGGCACCAGGACTCCGGTCAGTTCTAGATTGGCGGCCCAGACCTCTCCGTTTGGCAGGTAGTTAAACAGGCCGCCGACATCGTAGGTGACGGTCTCGTCGACGCATACTTCCATGGGACTCTCCCCACGTCGTATCGCCGCAAGGTGGAAGATCAATTTCCCTTCATACCTAGCTCGGGGTAGCATCAGGTCGAAATCTAGACGAGTGCCGTTGTAGATCGTTTGGGCTACCCCCGACGCCACCGGTCTGATGAACTGGTCAACCTTCTCTAACTCCAACCGGCTCAGATTCGCGCGCACAACGCCAGGGTCATGGACCGCTTCCCACCCCTCTGGAAGCTTGCCTTCCCACGATCCCTCGACGCTTACCAACCCGTCAAGGCTCGAGGGATCGTAAAGCGGGGTGAGACCCCAGGTCCCGGGTTTTACCAAAGCGCCGAAGGTCACAGGGGGCTCGACCGCTTCGACATTGATCTCGAATTCCTCACCTCCAATTTTTCCCTTGACGCTGTATGACCCCGGTCCCGGGAGAATGATTCTCTCGAGAAGCTCCTCCGAAGGGCTCAACCTACGTTGGCGTACCTCGGTGCTGCCACGGGTTATTTGGGGCCAGTAGAATGGAAAGACGTCGCCTTCTTCAAAGATCTGGAATTCGACCTGCTGCCAATCCGGGGGCGCATCCGGGCCTGGCTTCACCGAGAAGTGCAGCGTGTATCTCAGCACATTGACCAGGTCTCCCCAGGAGCGCTTCCCCCCTTGGACCTTGTCCCACCGAGTGATCGAGACGTCGACGAACATCCCGCCCACCAGAAAAGACCGCCCCGTGCTGGCCCCGGTGGGCAGCGGTGTAGGCTTCAAATTAGGCATTGGAGTAAGTGTCGGCAAGAGGAATATCTCGGAGGCCCCTTGCAACGGGTGTGGCGTGGGTGTTGGACTAGGGATTGGTGTGGATGTTGGATTAGGCGGGATTATCGACGTTGGCGCGATGGTGGCGCCGCTGCCACAGGTGACTTTGACCTCCAAGTGGAACCAATATACGAGTCTACCTTGGCGCAAAACTACAAAGACCTCGCCACCGACGTCAACATAATCTAATGTTGCTGTTTTACCCTTCACCACAGTTTCCTTGTAGCCCGGAGGCGCCCCGGATGACAGATCGTAGGCGAGACTGACAAAGTAAAAACCGCTGCCGGGGGCGTCACAGCGGTATTTGAGGGTTGTGGCAAACATATTGCCATCAACAGCCTCAAGAGATTCGTCGGGATGGAGACTGCTAGTAATTTTGCTAACAACGGGGATGCCAATTGGTTGGACGGTGGTAATCTTATACACGAAGCCTGAGTCTTTCGGCCGGGTGTTCCTCACGATGAAATCGGCGCTGAACTCAGAGCCAACGGGTATAGGCGAGGGTACTATCTCAAAGACGGCCTCCAGGCCGCCTGTCGTTTTAAATAGCCAGCTGAAGTGAGGGACTAAGCCTTCCACCGTAAGCGACCGGCTTACGGGGTCAAATACGATCGCCTGTGTTCGTTGCTCCGGTCCGGCGTTGCCGCCGATGGGCTCCAGGCCGTTCACATCGTCGAATACGAAAAACTGCACGAAGGGTATCGTGATCGAGTCAGCCCCATCGGCAGGCGCCAGGCTTTCGAGCTCGATGGAGATTGTGACCGGCTCTGCGAAGCGGAGGCCTTCAGGCTGCAACTTGTAGACAGGGCCAACGACGTTCAAGTTTCTGAGTTGCTCGGGAAGGTCGTCAACCTCCGCGACCTCGACCGAAACAGCTGTGTCTT
>JADFRJ010000121.1 GCA_022561355.1 Chloroflexota bacterium
TGGGTCGCGGCGCCTCGCCGAGGAGCGTGTCGAGCGACTCCCACTCGCTCGCGAGTTGCGCCTCTTCGTGCTCGAGTTCGCGGCGGACGATGCGGATCACGTTGGCGGCCACGCGGCCGTGGAATCGTTGTGCGCCCTCTCCCTTGGCAACGACCTCGTCGTCGAGGAAGCGCTCGACGGCGGCGAGGAGTTCGTCGTAGTTCGGCCGGTCCTGCATCAGCTCTCAGCCTCCATGAGGTTCAGTAGTTCCCACTCTGTCTCAGCGATACGGCGGCCGATGCTGGCGAGTTCGACGCTGGGGCTGTGGCCGTCGATATAGGTCTTCGCCTGGATGATGCAGCTAACGCCCCAGCGCAGGTTGCCGAACGCCTCCCAGAATCGGATCGCGGCGGCATCGACCGTCGCGCCGCCGGCCGCTTGGTAGGCGGCGTAGAAGTCGTCGCGCTGCCCGAGGCCACCGATGGGTTGGTCGTCATTGCCGAAGCGCCAGGAGCGCACGCAGAGCCAGCCGATGTCTTCCATCGGGTCGCCGATGTGGGCAAGCTCCCAGTCGAGAATGGCGCGCGCGCCTTCGGGACCGCACATGATGTTACCCATGCGATAGTCGCCGTGGACGAGCACGCGGGCGTCCGAGCCGGGTGCCTGCTGTCGCAGCCAGCGGAAGGCGAGCTCGAAGACGGGGTGGGGGTCTGGCGTGGCGGCGCGAAACACTTGCTCGTAACGCTCGATCTCATGCTCCGCGGGCGACTGGCCTTCCGCTGGGGCGGGCAGGACATCGAGGCCGTGCAGCTCGATCGGCACGGAGTGGATCTTGGCGAGGATCTCGCCGAGCTGGCGCGGCAGGGCGTCGCGGGCTTCCGCGTACTCATCGTCGCGGAGCAGCCGGCGCGGGATCGTCTCGCCTTCGACGCGCTCCATGAGAAAGAAGGGCATGTCTAAGGAGCCGTCGCCGCGGGCGTAGACCGTGGGCACGGGCACGCCTGTCGCGCCGGCGGCCTTCAGCAGCAGGTACTCGAGGTCGTCGTTTTGCGGCTGGAGGCGGCGGGGGTCCGCGCGCATCACGAGTGCTATTTCGCGCTGCCCGTCGGCGTCGTCGATCTGGGCGTCGAAGGCCCAGGTCTGTTTGGAGGCGCCGCCGGTGAGGCGGCGGAGGTTGGAGATCTGGACGGAGCGGGCGTCGTGCCTCCGCGTGAGGAAGGCTTCCAGCTTCTTGCTGAGTTCGTCCGATGTCAGGGGCATGAGTTCATCGCCGGTTCATGTGCCGCCTTGACGGCTTCGCTCAACGTCATTTTCTGATGGGCTAGATTCCTCGCTTCGCTCGGAATGACAGGAGCTTCGCTCGGCATGACAGGAGCTTCGCTCGGCATGACAGAAGCTTCACTCGGCATGACAGAAGATCCCTACAGAATGACGAACGACTCGCTGAGATCGACGATGGACCGCGCGCTATTCGACTTGGTCCAGATACTCGGAGATGCCGTAGGCGGTGCGGCCTTCGCAGGGGTACTCGGTCATGCCCTCGCCGATGTGGGTGACCATGCCGGCGCGGCGGTTGCGCAGCGGAATGAAGCCCTTCACGGTGCCTTCGAGAACGAGCGTGTCGCCACCCTCAAGTCTGAGATCGGCCTTCATGCTCTTGTGGAACAGCGTGTCAGGGACGTACTCGGATTCGATGTCGAAGCTGACGATACGCTCGAACTTGTCGCCGTCGCGGACGACGCAGCCGTTCTGGCGGCGCACGCCTTTTTCCGCCGAGACCTCGGAGACCATCAGGCCGAAGTCGGGTCCGAACGTGCAGGTGAGCCAGCGATAGGAGTGCAGCGCTTGCCAGTAGCGCGGGCCCCAAGAGTGGTCGCGGAGGCCGGTGCCATTGATCTGGATGGTCTCGCCGTCGATCGTCAGCGTGCCAGTGGCCTTCATGTGCTGCTCGTAGTGGGCCTTGGCGAACTGCTGCTCCGGCGATTCGTTCGCTTGCTCGCGGGCCGCGAAGCCGTAGACGGGGCCGACGGCCTCTTGGATCAGGTCGAGTTCGATCTTCTTGTGCGGGTTCTCGCGAAAGGCGGTACCGGGGTCGGCCATCTGCTCGGGTTTCGTGAGGAAGACGGCGTCGCCCTTGTACGTGGTGTGGTGCTTCTCCAGGGGCTCGATCACCTCGAAGCGCATGCCGCCGGCGTCCATCGCGTCGTTGTTGTCGATGTGGGGCTTGGCGTAGTTGAAGAGCACTTCTCCAGTCGGCAGAAACAGGCAGAGTGTTACTTCGGCGTTCCCTTCATTAGCGCGATTGCCACAGCGCATGAAGCCGCCGTAGCCGTTCGACTGGTCGAAGAAGTTGAAGTACATGCTCTCGTTGAAGTTCTCTTCGGGGCCCAACTCGTGGGTGTAGTCATCCTGCGGTTCAATGTTGCCGAAGACTTTGGCCATGAAGGTGCCTCCTAAGCGCGGCTAGCGAGCGCATCTGACGTGCGCCAGAGTATAGCATGCAGACCGGTGCGCTCATGGGGTGGGACCAGGCCTACGGGAAGTAGGGCTGCTAGGATGTTCCCACGATGGCAAGCATGAAGCCTGAGCTGTCGAATGAAGAAGCGCGGCGCATCGCGTTGGCGGCGCAGGGGTTTGCGGACGCCCGTCCCACGGGACGGGTTGACATCCGGGCGCTGCGGCGCGTGATCGGCCGTGTGGGCCTGCTGCAGATCGACTCGGTGAACGTCCTGGTGCGGGCGCACTACATGCCGCTGTACTCGCGCCTCGGGCCGTATCCGCGAGACCTGCTCGACGACGCTGTTTATAAACGCCATGAGCTGTTCGAAGCATGGGCCCACGTGGCGTCGCTTGTGCCCCTCGACTGCTATCCGCTGCTGAGGCACCAGATGCACTCCAACGTGCCCCAGTGGCGCCACTTTCGCCACTGGGCGGAGGCTAACAAAGAATACGTGGATGCGGTGCTGGAGGAGGTGAGGGAGCGCGGCCCGCTCTCGGCGAAAGAGCTGGAGGACCCCGGCTGGCGCCGCGGGAGCTGGTGGATGCGATCGAAAGGAAAGCAGGCTCTGGAGTGGCACTTCCGCTGCGGGAACTTGATGGCGTCGGACCGGCCCAACTTCGAGCGCGTCTATGATGTGACCGAACGCGTCCTGCCGGCGGACGTCTTGGAGCAAGAGCCGGTGCCGGAACGGGCGGCGCAGCGCGAGTTCCTGATGCGTGCCGCGCGTTCGCACGGCGTTGGCACCGCGAAGGACCTAGCGGACTACTATCGGTTGCCGATCCTGCGCAGCCGCGAGCTGCTGAAGGAACTCGTAGCAGAGGGCGCGCTACGTGAGGTCTCGGTCGAGGGCTGGAAGGAGCCGGCGTATCTGCACCCGGAGGCAACGGCGCCCCGCTCGATCAAGGCGCGGGCGCTGCTGACGCCGTTCGACCCAGTCGTCTGGGAGCGCAGCCGCGCTGAGCGGCTGTTCAACTTCACGTATCAGATCGAAATCTACGTGCCGGAGAAGAAGCGCCAGTACGGCTACTACGTGCTGCCCTTCTTGCTGGACGGCGAACTGGTGGGCCGCGTCGACCTGAAGGCAGACCGCACGGCAGGCAAGTTGCACGCGAAAGGCGTGTTCATCGAAGAAGGACAGGACGAACGACGCGTGGCCGGGGAGCTGGCCGAGGAGTTGCGCGTGATGGCGGACTGGCTGGAGCTGGACGGCGTGCGGGCAGGGCGTCGAGGGAACCTCTCGGGAGCGCTGCGGGCGGCGCTGGCGCGCTAGCTTAGGCTCGCGCGGGCCGTTAGTACGCGGCCGCGGACTCCGCGTCCGGGCTGCTGAGTTCGCGCATCGCGGCCTCAAGCTTGGCGGTGCCTTCCGGAACCGATTCGATGCCCTCCAACGAGATCGGGGCGCCGAGCCGGACATGGACGGGGCCAGGTCTGGGTGTGGTGGTGCCGCGCGGCATGATCGCTTCCAGCCCCTCTAGGAAGACTGGGATAACGGGCACCTTGCCCTGCATGGCCATAATCGTACAGCCGTGGTGGAAGCGCTTGATGCGTCCGGTCTTGGCCCGGCCACCCTCCGGGTAGATCAAGATCGACCAGCCCTTTTCGAGTAGCTCCATCGGATAGTCGAGCGCTTTCTTGCCGCCTCCTCTGGCTATCGGGAAGGTGTTCCAAAACAGCGACCACCACCAGGTGCGCTTCTTGCTCGTGCGATAGAAGCGATCGGCGGCGGCGGCTACGGCGGTGCGATCGCGGAGCTGTGCGGGCAGCGCTGTCAGTACGACTGGCGTATCGAAGTGGGAGGTGTGGTTGGCGATGATCAGCGCCGGCCCACGCACACCTTCGAGGGCACCCGCGCCCGTGGTAATAAATGGCTTGGCGATCTCATGCACGTGGCGGGTCATCACCCAATGACGGCCGACCTTGCGAGCCGCACGCGCCCAGAGTTGTGTCTGCCAGGCGTGTGGCTCCGTGCGATACGACTTGATCCGCAGCAGAGCGCTGAAGCGATCGAGCGGGATGGCGGGATGCACTTCGAGCCGGACGGTGCCGAGGCTGCTGATCTCGGTCGAGATGCGGGCGGCCGTCTCGTTATCGGGCGCTTCCGCGAACGTGATGAAATCGTGATCGTCGCCGAGGACGCGGTAGTGCTGAACCACGCGGGCGCCCAGCTTGCCGATCCCGGCATCGACCTCTGATAGGCGGCCGGGATCGGAGTGGAGCGACTTACGGCCTGCGCCGGTCATCTTCGTGAACACGACGAACGTGCTGAGGTGGCGGACGGCGTCTACGAGATGGCGTTGCGATGTCGTATCGGCGGGAATGGCGGCGAGCGTCTTGAGTTGCACCGTGCCGCGCGAACTGAGGTCGACGGAGATGTTGGTGATGGTCTGGTTGTCGGGCGCCTCGATGACGCTGATGAAGTCGTACTCACCAAGGAGGGCGAACTGGCGGGTGACGCGTGCGCCCATCTGCTCGATCTCACCGTTGACCTCCTGCAGGCGCTCGGGCCGCTCTTTGAGCGTCCTGCGGCCCTCGTCGGTCAACCGGCTGAGCATGATGTAGGTACCCATAGCTGGGCCTTATCTTAGATCATGCCGCGCAACGTTGCACGCTGGGGATCGCAGCAGTCGTAACAATTCGGTAATGAACCTGGTGTTCGTGCGCCCGTATACTGCTAGCAGCAGGTGCGACGACCAGCAGGGCGGACATGATCCAGATCACAGTAGCCCGCGCTGGACCGAGCGAACAATACGTCGTGCATCGATCATCTGAAACTGGAGGGCAAGATGAAGAGCGAGACTCCCACAAGCACGAACGCATCGAGAGTTCGAACGTGGCTTTTGGCGGCCGTCGCGCTGATGGCGTTCGCGTTGATCGCGGCGGCATGTTCGAGCGATAGCTCGGACAGTGACCCAATGCCGACGTCAGACGATGGCGCGCAGATTGAGGGTCCAACGCCCGCCGATGCTGGACCGGCGGGCGTCGAGGTCGACGGTGGAGACGAGGTCCTCTTCGTGTACTCGGGCGCTGACGTGCTGGGCGGCGAGGAGCTGACGCTGGCCGACGTCTTCAAGTTAGGCAAGCCGGTGGTCCTGAACTTCTGGGCGGGCCTCTGCCCGCCGTGCAAGCAGGAGATGCCGGACTTTCAGGAGGTGTACAACGAGCGCAAAGACGAGTTCGTATTAGTTGGGGTGGATGTTGGCCGGTTTACGCAGCTGGGCTCGCAGAGCGACGCCGAGGAGCTGCTCGACGAGCTGGGCATTACCTACCCGACGGCATACGTTGAGAGCGACACGCTTCTGCGAGAGTACAACGTCTTTGGCATGCCGACAACGGTCTTCTTCACCGCTAACGGCGATGTGGTGAGCCAGAAGAGCGGCTTCCTGGTCGGCAACGAACTCCGCGACCGGACGCAAGACATGATCGATGCGTCTGAGTAACACCGCCGACGGCTGGCTGGAGCCCGCGGGAGCGTTCAGGACGATCGTTCTTCCCGTTGGCGCGACGCTGCTCGTATTGGCCGTAGCGATCGTCGGCGGCGTAATTACGGGGACGACCACGAGCGCCGTGACCCTGGAGGTCGAAGGAGCATCGTCTTCGGCGGGCGGGATACTACGGGACATTAGCCTAATCTTTCCGCTGGGGTTCGCCTTCAGCGCAGGGATGGTATCGGCCGTGAACCCGTGCGGGTTCACGATGCTGCCGGCCTATCTTGGGCTGTACCTCGGGGCGGGCGATGATGCCGCCGCGACATCGAGGGCAGGTGAAGCGGCGGGACAGCTGCGTCAGGCATTGATCGTTGGCCTGAGCGTGACGGCGGGATTCGTTCTGCTGTTTGCCGTCATTGGCCTCTCGATCGGCAGCGGCGCGCGCTTCCTGGTCGACTACTTCCCGTGGATCGGGCTGAGCATTGGTGTGCTGCTGACGGTGGCGGGCGGCTGGCTGATCCGCGGCGGGACGCTGTACAGCGCGCTCGGCGAACGCCTCGCCGCACGCATCGGCGACCCGAAGCGGACCGACGTGCGCGGCTACTTCCTGTTCGGGCTGAGCTACGGCACGGCATCGCTGAGTTGCACGCTGCCGATCTTCATCACGGTGATCGGCGGCTCGATCGCGATCGCGGACTTCTTGCCGTCGGTCTGGCAGTTCGTGCTGTACGGGCTGGGCATGGGGTCGGTGATCCTGGCGTTGACGCTGAGCTTGGCGGTGTTCAAGGCCGCCCTTCTCGTATGGCTCAGGAACGCGATGGCTTACATACAGCCGGCGAGCGCGGTCTTGATGCTGGCAGCGGGCGGTTTCATCGTCTATTACTGGCTGACCTTCGGCCAGCTGCTTGATGACTTCTAACCTCGTATGGTGGTGCGGCCATCCTTGCCCGCGTTCGAGAATTTGACGAACATCTTGCCCCGGACCTGGAAGGCGGGATCGCCCCAGGCTTCCTTCTCCATGGCTTCCGGGAGCGCAAGGCAGGTCTCGCGCAGGTGATCGATAGGCGCGCGCTTGCCATCGGAGAGGAGTATCGGTAGACGAAAGCGGTGGGGGAGCTAGCCCGGTAGCGTCGGGTCCTCGAGCGCGTAGTCGATGACGATTTCGG
>JADFRJ010000122.1 GCA_022561355.1 Chloroflexota bacterium
ATCGACCGTGTCATCGATGCTTATGGTCGCGATCGCGCCAGCCTGCTTGACGACCGCGTCCCAGATCGCCGTCGATGTCGCCAACGAGGCGGTGTGCGAGGCTGTGGCGCGCGCGCCCGCTTCGGTGACGCCACCCTTCCAGACGACGACGGGCTTCTTAGCGGTAGCCCGCCGCAGCGACTCGAACAGCCGGCGGCCGTCCTTCGTGCCTTCGACGTACATCGCGATCACCTTCGTGTCGTCGTCCTGCGTCAGGTAGTCGACATAATCCGGCACGTCGAGGACTTCGACGTTACCGATGCTGATCGACGTGCTGATGCGCACGCCCTGGGCCGCGCCTGTCAGGCTGAAGTTGATCGCGTGCGTGCCCGATTGCGAGATGAAGCCGACCGGGCCCGCTTCGCCGGTGAGTTGTTCGCCGGACTGGCGAACGCCTAGCTTCGCGTTGTAGACGCCCATGCAGTTCGGCCCGATCAGCGCTAGGGAGGCGTCGCGGGCGATCTCGCCCAGCTCGGCCTGCAGCGTCGCGCCTTCCTCCTCGCCGGTCTCCGCGAAGCCCGACGTGAACAGCGCGACGCCGCCTACGCCCCTCGCGGCGCAGTCCGCGATGATGCGTGGCGAGATCTGGCGCGGGACAGCACAGAGGACGTAGTCGATATCGCCGGGAACATCGGCGAGCGACGTGAAGTTCTGGACGCCCATCTCTTCGATGCCGGGAATTTCCTTCGGGTCGAGCTGGACGGAGTACACCTTGCCGCTGAAGTCCTTCATGTTGCGCAGCCACATGTAGCCGTTCATGCGCTTATCACCGACGACCACAATCACCTTGGGGTTCAGCGCCCGGGCGAGGCTGGCCGTGAAGTCTGGCATTGTGCGCTGGCCTGGCTGTTAGCTCGGCTCGGAGAGCACGATGCGGGCGTCTACCGCAACGGCGCCCTTGGGGTAGGCGAAGACCGGGTTGAGGTCCAACTCCGCAACGTCAGGGTGCGCCTCAATGAACTCGGAAAGCTGCACGAGCAGCCCTTCCAGCGCTGCGATGTCTGATGGCTCCGCGCCGCGGTGTCCCTCCAGAATCGGGAAGCCCTGGATCTCGTGGATCATCTGGCTCGCGTCGCGGCGGGTGATGGGTATGACCCGGAACGCCACATCCTTGAGCACCTCGACGAGCACGCCACCGAGTCCGAACATGAGCACCGGCCCGAACTGGGGGTCCATCGTCATGCCGGTGATCACCTCGACGCCGGGCTCCGCCATGCGTTGTACGGATACGCCGTCGATGTGGGCCTTGGCGTCCGCCTTCTTCCCGGCCTTCGTTATCTCGCCGAAGGCCGCGCGCACCGCGTCGGCGGTTTCAACGTTGAGTAGCACGCCGCCCACGTCGGACTTGTGCGTGATCTGCGCCGAAACGATCTTGAGCGCGACGGGATAGCCGATGTCGCCGGCGATGGTGGCCGCCTCATCGGCCGTCGTCGCGAGCTGCGCCTCGATGACAGGGATGCCTGCCGCCGCGAGCAGCTCCTTCGCCTCCACTTCGGAGAGCACGGAGCGGCCCTCGCTGCGGGCCTGTTCGATGATGCCGTTGCCACTGGAGCGTTTAGCCATAAGCTGTCGCATCTTATCGATGTGCCGGATCAGCGTCAACGGCGAAATGTTGGTGTCCCCCCAGGCGGGGGCCTAAGGGTCACCCTAGAGCTCTGACGGTTGTGTGGCTACGAAGCGACTCAGTCTCACCGTGCTACCGTTCTGCGGGTGTGGTGAGGAGGAGCCGGATGACTCAACGGACAAAGTTGTCATCCTTCCACGACGGTGTATACTGGGTGCTGAGCGGAAGTGGCTCAGTGGTAGAGCACGTCCTTGCCAAGGACGGGGTCGCGAGTTCGAATCTCGTCTTCCGCTCCAGTTGGGTACTCAAGAGCACGGCCATTTGGCCGTGCTCTTCCTATGTGCCGAACGGCCCTTGACGCTTTGTGACAGTTTCTGAACGACGTTCATATGTCGTTGATTAGATTGCCATAATGTGCTATCTCTCATCCTGACGTAACAGGCATGTTTTTAGACTGAGTGACGAAGAAGCGGCTGAGTAGCGGGGCTGGCCGTTTGGGGGGAGACGCTGTGAATCTAGAAGAAGAACTGGCAATCGAAGTAAATCCATGGCGAGGACGCCTCATCACACTGGGCGTTCTCGTTGGTATCGCCGCTGTGATTGGCGTTGCCGTATTCGCCTTCTTCTTCCGCGATGAGTCGGAGACGACGCGTGCCACGGAGGACCTCGTCGTCGGGCGTGCCACCATCAACGCTAACCTGATCGTCTCAGGTGTAGCCGAGGCTCAACTGATCAGCAACCTTACGTTCCGAACGTCCGGCCGCGTCGGCAACCTCGCGGTCAGTGTAGGCGACGAAGTGGAAGAGGGCGACATTCTGGCATCACTGGAGTCTGACGAGCTAGACAACGCGATCGCCGCCGCGCAGGCTCTCCTTGCCGCATCGCAAGCTCGTCTCGCATTGCTGCTCGAGGGCGCAACTGACGCCGAGCTGGCAGCAGCAACTCAGAATGTGGTCTCTGCGGAGGTGGCGCTGGACAACGCTCAGCGCGATTTGGGCGTGCTGCTCGAAGGCCCCAGCCAGACGCAGCTCACGGCCGATGAGCAGTCCGTCGTCACCGCCGAGGCGGCGCTGAACCAGGCGAATCGCGACAGGCAGTCGCTGATCGATGGCCCCACACCGCCGCAGATCGCGAGCGCAAACCAGGTCGTCATCTCAGCACAGGCCGCTCTCGACCAGGCCATGCGCGACAGGCAGTCGCTCATCGATGGGGCGACGGTCGCGCAGATCGCGCAGGCCGATCAAAACGTTGCCTCTGCCCAGGCCGGCCTGAACCTCGCGGAGCGGAGCTTGCAGAACATCATGGACAGCCCGACCGATGCCCAGGTCGCCGCGGCCCAGCAATCGGTTGCCGCCGCGGAAGCGAGCCTCGCCTCAGCTCGTGCCTCGCTTGATCGCCTGGAGGCCGGCCCTGATGATGCGGTCATCATTGCCGCCGAGGCCCAGGTCACTGCCGCGGAGCAAGGCGTCGCTAGCGCGGAAGTTGCTCAGGACAGCGCTGACGCGAACGTCACCGTCGCGGAGGCGGCCGTCCTGGGCGCGGGCTTCGCCTACTGCGCGCTCAACCCTGGAGATTCCATCTGCCCCGTCGACGTACCTCTGTCCACGGGAGAGGTCGACGACCTGCTCGATCTCCTGAGCGACCCGGGCACGGACCCCGGCCTCATCACACCCATCAATACACTGATCCAGACCAACTCGGTGTTCCTCTCAGCGCTCAACGCGGTGGATACGGCCGAACTGGCGTTGGAATCGGCGGAAGCGTCACTAGAGGCCGCCGAAGCGAACCTGGACGCGCTCACGGATGGGCCGTCCGATCAAGAGATCAACGCGGCGGAAGCGGCCGTCACGGCGGCTGAGGGAGGACTCACACTCGCCGAGCTAACCCTCGATGAACTGCTGGACGGCATCGACCCAGACGACATCGCGAGCGCCGAGGACTCCGTCGTCACGGCGCAGGCCGCCCTTGCCGCGGCCATCACGAGCCGCGCCGACCTCCTAGACGGCCCCGACGCCGGCGACATCGCGCGCGTGGACGGTGCCATCCTAACGGCCCGGGCCGTGCTTGATACGGCGGTCGCCAACCAGGAGGACCTGCTTGAAGGCCCTGACGACGATGACTTCGCCCGCGCGGACGACCAGATCCGCTCTGCTCGGGCCGCCCTGAACGCGGCGCAGGCGCGTAGGGACGACCTGCTCGACGATCCGGAATCGGACGATGTTGACAAATCCGAGAACACCGAGTTGATCGCGGAAGCCGCCGTCGGCGCGGCGCGGGCCGTGCTTGTGGAGACGGAACGTGGCCCTCGCCAGACCCAGATCGCTCAGGAGCAGGCCAATGTTCGCTCGTCGCGGCTTCAAGTAGAAGCGGCCCAGATCCTCAAGCGAAACGCTCAGATCATCTCCCCGTTCAATGGCACGGTGGCTGCCGTGAACATCAGCCTCGGCGAATTCGCTGGCACTGCGGCAGAGCCGGCCATCGTTCTGCTCACTCCGGACGCGGTGGTGTTTGAGATGAACATCGGCGAGACGGACTATCCGCAGGTTCAGCTCGATCAGACCGGCGTGGCGCTCTTCGATGCGCTTCCAGGCCAGCCCTACCCGTTCCGCGTGATCGAGATCGGCCTTTCGCCGGTCTCGAACCAGGGCGTGGTCACGTACCCGATAACAGGAGCAATCATCGTGCTGCCCGACGCGCCTCGCCCGGCGCCCGGCATGAGCGCCAATGGGCAGATCGTCACCGACTCGAAAGTCGATGTCGTCGCAGTACCGCCGCGAGCGATCCGTAGGAGTGGCGGTAACCAAGTCGTAGAGGTCCGGCGAGGCGATTCGGTCGTTGAGCAGATTGTCACCACGGGCGCTTCTGACAACTTCAACGTGGAGATACTGGAGGGCCTGGTTGAAGGGGATATAATTGTAGTGCCGAGCCTCATCACCGGCAGATCCGGCGACGAAGCGCCTGATCCAACGCTACCGTCCAGAATCAGATAGCGTAAAGCAATGATCAGCCTGACCGGTATCACCAAGATCTACACCGTTGGGACCCAGCGTGTCGCCGCGCTCAACGGCGTGGACTTGGAGATCGAGGACGGTGAGTTCCTCTCCATCATGGGGCCGTCTGGTTCCGGCAAATCTACGCTGATGAATATCATTGGCTGCCTGGACAGGCAAACGGATGGAGAATACATACTCGATGGCCTCAACGTCAGGCGCCTCGTCGACAACCAGCTCGCCACGCTGCGTAACCGGCGGCTGGGCTTCGTCTTCCAGTCGTTTAACCTGCTACCTAGGATGAGCGCCATCGACCAGGTCGCGCTCCCATTGTTGTACAGGGGCGCCACCAACCGAAAACGGGCCGCCGCTGCGGCGCTCAATCTCGTCGGCCTCGCGGATCGCATGGACCACAGGCCGACGCAACTCTCGGGCGGCCAGCAGCAACGCGTTGCGATCGCGCGGTCGCTCGTCACCCGTCCAGCCATCATTCTGGCTGATGAACCGACCGGTGCTCTCGACTCGAAGACCAGCATGGACGTGATGGCCGTGTTCCGCAGCCTTAACGAAGAGTTGGGGATTACGATCGCATTCGTCACGCACGAAAGTATCGTGGCAAACTATACACGCCGGATCGTCTCGCTTCTCGATGGTAAGGTCGTCGGAGACAGACCAAACGTGCCGTCATACGAGCGCGATGGTGAGAAGATGGAGAATGCGCCGGCTGGCGCCGCTACTCCAGCGGAGGCTCCGTCATGACACTGGCTGATGTCCTAGGCACTGCCCTCGCGTCGCTCAGGAGCAATATCCTTCGCACGCTGCTGACCATGCTCGGCATCATCATCGGCATCGCCGCGGTGATCACACTGACCGCCGCCAGCGAAGGCGCCCAGCAAGGCGTTGGCGAACAGATCAGGGGACTGGGCAGTAATCTCTTGTTCATCCGCCCTGGATTGGAAGAAGCAGATGGCATTCAGTTACCCGGTAGTGGGGTGAATCTCTTTCTTGAAGACTCACGCGCGATCGAGGAAGCAAACTTCGAGTTCATCGAAGCGATCGCTGCTCAAGGCACGATCGGAGGGCCCGGGGACTTCATCGGTGCTCAAGCGATCTATCTAGGCCAAAACAAAAGCACCATGCTTCTCGGTACTGAGCCAAGTTATCCGTTCGTGCGCGATTTCTACGTTGACAACGGCCGCTTCCTCACCGAAGAAGACCTGACAAAGAAAGCCCTTGTTGTTGTTCTCGGTGGAGACGTAGCGGATGAACTCTTCGATACGGAAGACCCTATCGGGAAGACGATGCGCATTTCAGTTGGCGCTGGTCCCATCTCAATCGGTTTCAATTTTACGGTGATTGGCGTCATGGAGCGCCGCGGGGCGTCCGCGAACACCAGTCAGGATGATGTCGTCATCGTGCCGATGCCGTCACTGCAGGCCCGTATTTCATTGGTCCGCGATGCGCGTGGTCGTACGAACATCGACCAAATCAACATCAAGCTAAAGGACCGTAATAAGGCCGATCAAGCCAAGGAAGAGATTGGCCAGCTCCTGATGGCGCTCCATGCTGTGGATTCGCCTGACTTCAGAATACAATCGCAGAGCGATATCCTCGACACGGCGACGCAGGTCGAACGTTCGCTGCAGGTGCTCGTCGTGTCGATCGCACTCATCTCGCTCATCGTCGGCGGCGTGGGCATCATGAACATCATGCTCGTGTCCGTCACCGAACGAACACGCGAGATCGGCATCCGCAAGGCGGTCGGCGCCAAGCGGACGGACATTCTGTGGCAGTTCCTGATCGAGTCGGTCGTCGTCACGACGATGGGCGGCGCGATCGGCGTCCTCGTCGGAGTCGGCGCGACAGAGATCGCGGAGCGGTTCCAGATCGGCGGTGACAGCCAGTACGTGGTCACGCCATTATGGGTGATGCTGAGTTTCGCCGTCGCCGCGGTCACCGGGCTCTTCGCCGGCGTCTACCCGGCCTGGCGGGCGTCACGCCTCGACCCGATCGAAGCTCTCCGCCACGAATAGGGCCGCGCCTTCAGGCGAGGCGTCTAGATCCCGCTGATCGTCAACTGCGACATGCGGATGCTGGGCGCGGCCATGGAGCCGAGCCACAGCACGTCCTCGCCGACAGCGTCGATGCTGGCGAGCATCTCTTTGAGGTTCCCTGAAACGTTGATCTCAGTCACCGGATAGGTGACCTTGCCGTTCTCGATGCGGAAGCCCTGGGCGCCACGGGAGAAGTCGCCCGTTGTCATGTTCACGCCGAACCCCATCAGGTCTGTCAGCAACAGGCCGTCTTCAACGCCTTCGATGAGCGCTTCGGCGGTTAGCTCACCGGGCGTCAGCACGAGGTTGCTCGTGCCCGGCGATGGCGGCGCGGAGAGCGTGCGTCCCGCGGCGCCCGTCGTCTTACGGCCCATGCGCCGCGCGCTATAGCTGTCGAAC
>JADFRJ010000123.1 GCA_022561355.1 Chloroflexota bacterium
CAGGCGTCAAGTTCGGCAAGAAGAAAGAAAAAAAGTGATGGCTGCACATGGAAGACATAACCCCAAGGCCGTCAAGAAATCCAAACCTACAAAAAAGGGAGGTAAAAAGATCAGGCCAAACCCTTGCAGAGCCAAAGGGAAATAATGCCCCCCTATTCACAAAGGTAGGCACATGACCGCCCGCCTCCTGTCCGACAAAGACCTGACCGCCCTGCTGTGCCGCTACGTCTACGGGGAATCCTCCGGCGAATTGGCCGACGCCTATGGGATAACACGGGATCAGGTGGCAGGCTTGTTGAACACCCACCATAAAAAGATGAAGGGGATGAAATCTTTTCTCGGGCTGCGCCGCCGCCTTCCAGCAAAACCAGGACCGAAGAAACCGAGTGAACCCGAACACAGCATCTGGCGGAAGTGCAATCGGTGCCGGAAAGATTTCTTCACCTCCCAATTCGTTTTCTCCTGCGATACATGCCACGGGCGGGCCGATTTCAAGGACGGATCGGGCTACACCACCATGGCATGGAGAGGATCGGGGTGATGAAGGATTACGAAATCCAACTCCGTGTAAAAAACAATTATCTCCTCACCGCTATGCGTGAAAACGGGTATTTCGGGGCCAACGATCTAGCAAGGGCCAGCGGAATTAGTTCTGGCGTTATTTATGACCTTTTGGCGCTTAAAAGCACGGCCATCAGCAAGAACGGGAAAATACGCGAGGTGGTCATACGGATAGCTGATTTTCTCAAGCGTGATGTTAGACATTTGTTCCCGCTCCAGCACTTTGACCAGCCCCTTAAAACCAACAGGGCCACCATGAAGGTCAATCTGACTGAGGTGGAAACCTTGTTTTACCAAGAACATACGGAAGCCCCCATGTTGCCTGATGCAGCTATTGAGGCTGCGGATTTCCAGCAGGCACTCAACGACTGCCTCGGCGAATTGAAGCCACGGGAGCGAAAAGTTTTGGCCCTTCGTTTTGGCCTTGACGGGGAAGAACCCCTAACGATCAAGGCCACCGCCAAGCCGAGAGCGACAATCGCTCCAGCCAATACCTTCCGCAGCAGCGATTGAATACGCTGTCCGCGAGCGTGAGCTTCGGTCATGCTCCGCTCCCCTTAAACTTACGGCGGGGTTGTGCCATTAGGAAGCTCTGCACCGCAGTGCGGGAAACAGTGCTGAACCACCAGTCAACAAGGTTTTACACCAGTGCGAGCGATTTGTCAAGGGTGTTATTTCCCCGGCGACATCCCACTCAGAAAACAGCGGGCCGCGTTCTGCAATAGCCGCCGCATACGGCGGCCCTTTCACGAGTCTTGTGGTTAGAGCGGGAACACGGAGTGAAGCTGAACGGGAACCCAATATCTCCAGGAGATATTGGCCAAAGGGAAACGGACACAAACACACTCCTGAAGCGCGCGGGACTGGGCGGTTCCCCTATTTACTCAGATAGAGCCACTCCTGCCACCGGTATCTGGCTCCATCCTGCCAATCTGCCGATTATTACGTAGGAGTCTGGAATGAAGTTGAAGCTGGCCTGGCTGAGGGAGCGGCTGCTCGCGCCTGCGCGGCAGATCCGCTGGAAGATCATCGCGCCCTACGTCATCCTGACACTGGTACTCGCCGCCGGCGGCACGTTTCTCGCCACCCGCATGGTCACCGGCTCCCTGGAAGAGCGGTTCGAAAACCAGCTTGCGGAGGCCGCGCGCGTTACGTCTGACGCCGTCGTTCGCCGCGAGCGGGAGCACCTGGAGTTGGTCCGCGGGATCGCGTTCACGGAAGGCGTGGCAGCCGCCATCCGCGACCAAAACGAGAGCGCCCTCGCCCGTCTCATCGAGCCGCTCGCCGCGAACAGCCGCACGGACCTGGTCGAGGTGCTGGACTTGGACGGCCAGCGCGTCTTCGGTCTTCGGCTTGTCGATGCCGAGACGCTCGAGTATCAAGCATTCGCCGGCGACGGCGATCGGTCGGCCTGGTCTGTCGTCACCGGCGTCCTGGCCGAGATCGTCGATTCCCTCGGCGACAAGTACGCCCAGATCGCAGCCACGGAAGAGGGCTTCGCACTGTACACTGCCGGTCCGATCTTCCACGAAGACGAGCTGGTCGGCGTAGCGCTCATCGGGAGCCGGCTGGACTCGTTCCTCCCGGTCGCCAAGGCCGAGGCGCTCGCCGACATCACCATCTACGACTTCGAAGGCTCGCCGATCGCTACAACGTTCGCCGCGACCGGCGAAGGCGGTGAAGCAGACCTCACACCGGCCGCCGCCGTCTCCGCTCGCCTCGATACACCAGGCGCCATCCGTGAGACGAAGACGCTCTTCGGACGTGAGTTCGACCTGCTCTACGGCGAGCTTGTGATCAGGGACGAAGCGGTCGGGATCTATTCCGTGGGCCTGCCCAGGTCCTTTATCCTGAGCGCCGCTGGGACCGCGCGCTGGCAGTTGGGGTTGCTGTTCGCCGTCGCGACGGTGGCCGTGCTCATGACCGGCTGGCTCCTCGCCCGCAGCCTCACGGCGCCGCTTCTCCAACTGGTCCGCGTCGCAAAGGCCGTGACGGGCGGAGACCTCACGGCCCGCACCAACATCCGGATGAAAGATGAGGTCGGCCAACTGGCGGAATCGTTCGACAAGATGACCGAACGACTCCAGAAGCAGCACCTGTCCACGATCCGGGCGCTGACATCGGCGATCGATGCCAGAGACCCGAACACAGCCGGTCACTCAGCGCGCGTGGGCCAGTTGGCGGTCACGATCGGGAAGGCGCTAGGGCTGCCAGAGTCGCAGCTGCAGCACCTGGAGATCGGTGGGTACCTGCACGACATCGGCAAGATCGGCGTCCGGGACAGCGTTCTGCTCAAGACAGGCTCGCTTACGCCAGAAGAGCGCGAGCTGATCGAGAACCACCCGCGCATCGGCCTGGAGATTCTCGCGCCGGTGGAGCTGGCGCCAGAGGTCATCGCCTTCGTCAGCGGCCACCATGAGAAGTTGGACGGGACGGGCTACCCGCACGGCTGGTCAGGAGAAGAGCTGTCCATCATCGAGCGCATCGCGACCGTAGCCGACATCTATGACGCGCTCACAACTGGCCGGCCGTATCGCGGGCCCATGTCCGTGGACGAGGCGCTGGAGATCATGAGCCGCGAAGTCGCCGAAGCGAAGCTTGATGCGCACGTCTTCGCTACCTTCCAGGGCCTGGTCTCGCGTTGGGAATGGCGCCGCCACACGGATCCAGACCTCCGGGGCTTTAGGCTGACGGATCAGCAACTCAACAACGCCGCGTAGCATGCGACTCGCCGGTCGCCCCATCGGTCGCAGAACGGAACCCGCGCTCCATGATCCGGAGCCGCAGCCGCTCTGGTCGCGATTCGCGCACATCGGGTTCCTGCTCCTGCTCGTCCTGGCCAGCCTCGTCCTCACCACCACGGCAGGCGCGGTTGCGCTCAGCCGGCCGCGGCTCGGTGTCCTCGAGACCGAGACCGCATCTCACCTGCAGGCTGACTACTCCGCCGACTCGCGAGACATCCGCATTGCTCCCCTCGATCCGCAGATCATCAGCGTCGCCGCCGATGACGAACGCGACCTAGCCGCCGCGACCTCCGAAGCGCCGGAGCGAATCGAAGTCGCCCACCAGCCCACAGCGACGCCGGAGTTGCAGGAACCCACGCCAACCCTTGAGCCGCCGGACCCGCCGGCATCGGTCCCACTGGCACCCCCATCGCCGACAGCCCGCCCTGCGTTCATTCCGCCAGGCCCAACTAACACGCCAACCGATACGCCGACAGATACGCCAACCGACACGCCGACGAACACGCCGACGCAGACGCCCACGGACAGCCCGCTCCCGCCGACACCAACGTTGACCGCCACGGTCGCCGCGACCAGTACGCCCACGACGCTGCCCGTACCGGTCGTTGCCATCGATCCCGCGTCGCAGACCACCTCCGACGCCACCGCCTCGATCGAGGTCCTCGTTACGGACGCATCGGACCTGGGCAGCTACGAATTCACGTTGACGTGGAACCCTTCGCTCCTGACGTTCATCAGCGCTGAACATGAGGAGTTCCTCGGCTCCACCGGCCGTACTGTTGTCTGTTCCGCCCCGCGTTTGGACGCGGCTGTCGCAGCATCGGATAGCATCACGTTCGGGTGTGCCACGACAGGCGATGGCCCCGGGCCGAGCGGGCGGGGTGTCCTGGCGGCTCTCAAGTTCGGCACCGTTGCCGCCGGCAGATCGGAGCTGACACTCGCTCGTGTCACCCTGGCCAACACTGCCGGTTTGCCCGTTGTCCCGGCGACCGCGAACGGGACGATCACTGTCATTTCGCCGACCGCCACCGAAACGCCGCCGAGCACCGAGACGGCCACCGCCACGGCGCTCCCCGCGACACCTACCGCAAGCCCAACGGCTACGATAGCGGCAACCGTGACCAGCACCCTGACGCCTGCCGCGACTGCTACGGCGACGGCAGCGCCGAGCAGCACGCCGACGCTTACGTTGACGGCGACCGCGATGCCGTCGGCCACGGCAAGCGCCACGCCAACGCCTACGCCGTTGGCAACCGGTACGCCATCCGCCACGGCGACCGGAACGGCGACAGCTACGCCGACGTTCACGGCCAGCCCGACGATCACGCCAACGGCCACGCCGCTTCCGAACGTCTTCGTCGATCCCGCGTCTCAGACGACCTCCAGCGACACCGTCTCCGTCGATGTTCGCGTCGCCGAAGTCGCCGCGCTTGGTAACTACGTCCTCACGCTCACGTGGGACTCGACCGTACTGTCGTTCACTAGCGTCACGAACGGCCCGTTCCTCGGCTCGACGGGACGCACAGTGACTTGCCTGCCGCCGACAATCACCGCGAGCAGTTTCACCTTCGGCTGCTCTTCCACCGGTGGCTTCGGCGGTCCCAGCGGCGATGGCATCCTCGCTACGGTCCGCTTCGCCACCGTCGCGGATGGCAACTCGCCGCTCGCGCTGAGCGCGTCGCTCAGCGACACCGCCAGCTCACCCATCCCGGCGACGACCACAAACGGGGCCGTGACGTTCGTATCGCCGACCGCGACGGCGACCAGCACCGCTACGCCAACGCCCACGTTGACGAGTACACCGACGCCGACGGCCACATCGACGCCCACGTTGACGAGTACACCAACGTCGACGGCTACACCAACGCCCACGTGGACGAGCACACTGACGCCGACGGCCACGCCAACGCCAAACCCAGAGGCAAGAATTTCCGTGAATCCGCCTTCGCAAGCCGTCACGGCGCCTGAGGGGTCAGTGGAAATCAGAGTCTCAAGCGTGACCGACCTCGGCGCCTATGGTTTCGAGTTCACCTATGACCCGGCCGTGGTGACTTTCGTCAGCGTGGCAAATGGCTCGTTCCTCGGCTCCACCGGCCGCACCATTACCTGTTCCGGGCCTGTCGTCACGGCCACCAGCGTCATCTTTAGCTGCGACAGCACAGGGAGTCAGACTGGGCCCGTCGGGTCCGGAACGCTTGCGACGGTCGTATTCGGAGCTGTCGCCGACGGAACAACTGACCTCACGCTCTCCAACGTATTGCTCAACGACACGTTGGGCGCGCCGATCCCGATCGCCACGGACGACGGCCAGATCACGATCAATACGCCCGCGTCGACACCAATTCCTACGCCTGCGCCTACCGTCACGCCCACGCCGTAGCCACAGCTCTCGAGTGATAGACGGAGGCCCAAACCGACCTTCGGTCAGATTCGCTTCAGGGGGGTTCCGTTGCTACGGCATATCGAAGGACCTAAGGGACGATGATGTACTCGGCGCCCTCGCCATGAGCTAGGCATACTGATCAGTCAACCTCACCTATATTGACCAGACGCACGTAGGCCGGGCCTTTCGGGAAGGATAACCGAAGTCAAATGCAGCCCGAATATGCGATGCTTAGGTTGACCGCAACGCTCTCTTGTGCGAAGCTGAAGACGAGGCTGAGGAGTTCGTTTTCAAGGCAACTCTAGGTCTCCCTTCAACGCCCCCGGCCACGTGCCGGGGGCGCCTTTTCGTATCTATCGCGGGGTCCACTCTGGCCATCCATCTGACTCCTACCGTCCGCCCTTATTGCTGCTGACCAACGCTCGAGCATTGTCGGCTGCCGGATCATCCGTTATATTGCAACCTACGCGGTGTTCTTGCTGGTGACGGGAGAACTCGGCATTTTAGGTTGACAGAATGTACACGCGCAGTGGCCGGCGCGTGTGCATGTGGCTGTCGGGTATGTGGGGGGAATGGAAATAGATACCGTGTCGGCGCGATTAATTCGCAGGGCGGTGCTTCTCGTCGCCCTCGCCCTCCTCGGCGTCCTCATCGTCCTAGGCACAGTTCAGTCTGGCAGCCCATCCGCCGAGGCCTCCTCCACGGGCATGTCGTTGCGGGTTTACTCCAGCGTGGTAACGTCGCCCGCCAATCTCGTCTGCGATTTCGGTGACAGCAAATGCGAAGTTGCCGTCGAGCACACGTTCAGTGTTGACATCGTCACGGACTCGGCGCCGGCTGGCGGGTTTACCGCCTACAAGATCGCCCTCTTGTATTCGGGCGACGTGAACCTCGTGCAGCAAGCCGCAGTGAACGTCAACCGCGTCCCGTCATGCATCTCACTGCTGGCCTCTAGCCAGGAGGCTGCAGGCACCTACAACATCTCGTGTGGGACCGACCTCACCTCGTTCAGCGGAACGCTCGCGAACATACGGTTCGACTGTAAGAGCGCCGGCCAGGGGCAGATCTCTCTACTGGCGGGACAACCCGGCGGAAGCCTGTACATACAGCCTCGCGATCCAGCCTTGATCCCAATCAAGAACCCTGATGCCGTGACCGTGAACTGCGTGACGACGGCCCCGACCGACACGCCCACCGACACGCCGACCGACACGCCGACCGACACACCGACCAACACGCCAACGAATACGCCGACGCATACGGCGACGCCCACCAACGTGCCGACGGCCACGAACACCCCCACGCTTACCCCCAGCAACACGCCTACGAGCACGCAGACGCATACGCCGACCGT
>JADFRJ010000124.1 GCA_022561355.1 Chloroflexota bacterium
AGAACTTGCAGCACTCTCGCTCCTCATCGACGAATGTGCTCATCCGCTCCCAGATGTCCGGCGTCGACTCGAAATGGAAGACGGTGCTGTATTCACTCGTGTCCTGCGATCGCGCCAAATCGAGGAAGGCAGACGGCGATTCCTTGCGTCGCGCCGCCCACTCCTTATCGAGCAGACAGACCTGCTCCGCGTCCGGGTCCAAGGGCGGCACGATGCGTCTTCGTCGCTCGGTTACCATGCGCTCTCCTCGCTATCCAGCGTCCAGCGTCGGGCTTTCAGCGTCCAGCTTCCAGCGTCCAGCGTCTAGCGTCGAGCTTCCAGCGTCCAGCGTCCAGATCACAGTTCCGCTTCCTTCAGCCTGGCGCTGTGGCACTGGAGGTTGACGGCCACGGGCATCGCCGTGATGTGCGTCGGGTAGGTCTCGATGTTGACGGCGAGCGCGGTGTTGATCCCGCCGACCGCCTGCGGCCCGACGCCGAGCGCGTTCACGCGCTCCAGCAGCTCCTTCTCGAACTCGGCCGTCTCAGGATCGGGACTCGGGTTGTCAACGCTGCGGATGACGCCCTTCTTCGCCAGGTACATCGCGTACTCCGACGAACCGCCCACGCCCACGCCGACGATCAGCGGCGGGCAGGGGTTGCCGCCCGACTCCTCGATCGTCCGCAGGACGAAATCGACGATCGGCTCCGTTCCGGCCGAAGGCAGGAAGACCTTGAAGGCGCTCATGTTCTCGCAGCCGCCGCCCTTCGGGAGGATCTTTAGCTTCAGCTTGTCGCCCGGCACGACCTCGATGTGCATCACGGCCGGCGTGTTGTCCTTCGTGTTCACGCGGCTCGAGAACGGGTGGTCGACCATCGAAGCCCGCAGATAGCCCTCCGTGTAGCCCTTGGCGACGCCCGCGTTGATCGCGTCCGGCAGCGACCCGCCAACGACGTGCACGTCCTGGCCCAGCTCGACGATGACGACTGTCGTGCCTGTGTCCTGGCAGAGCGGCAGCTGCTCATTCTTCGCGATGTCGACGTTCTCCAAGATCTCGAGCAGCACCTGTTTGCCCAGCTCGGACTGCTCGCTGTCGCGAGCGCGCTCCAGCCCGATCACGACGTCTTCCGGCAGGAAGTGCGTCGCGGATTGGCACAGTTCGGCGACCTTGTCGGTGATTTCGCCGGCTTGGATGTCGCGGACGGCGTTAGAGGCGTCTGTAGTCATGATGGCCCTTCCGTTTCCGTATCTTGGCTGCAGTTAGGAAAGACTGAAACTCATCCCCGGCGTGCCCGTAGGCACAGCTTCAGTATAGCTCGCCGTCTATACGTCTCAACCGAGTCCGACAGCCTCGTGTATAATGGCCTCGGCAAAGATAGGAGGCGGCTCATGGATCGACACGTTAAGCTCTCTGCTCTCGCGCTGATCGTTGTCCTGATTGGACTCCTCGCGACGCTGCCGCGGCCTCCAGCGGTGGCTGCCAATCCGCTTACTGGAGTTACGGCTCTAGCCACGGGCTGGCGTCACACGTGCGCCCTGAAAGCGAACGGAGATGTAGTTTGCTGGGGAGCCAACTTTGGTGGCCAGCTGGGTGATGGCACCACCACGGACCGCGCACGGCCGGTCACGGTCGACGGCCTGCACGATGTGGTGGCTATTGATGCGGGATCCTCGTTTACCTGTGCCCTAATTGGTGATGGAACAGTACGGTGCTGGGGCGACCAGGTTGTTGCGCAGGATGGCAGCGGCGGCCGAAGACTGACCACGTCGCCGGCCGCGGTCAGTGGCCTCCCCGACGGAATCGAAGGACTGAGCGCGGGGTTTGAGCATGCCTGTGTGTTCGAGGGCAACGGCAACCTCTATTGCTGGGGCGACGGGCCGTTCTTTGAAGCGGAGCCGATGGGACTCATCGCCAAGGTTGTGCTACCGCCGCCTCGACCTCCTGAGGCAGTTGGTGGCCTTGATGAACCGATCGTGGCTGTCGCTGCAGGACGAGACCACACGTGCGCGCTGACGGAACTTGGCACAGTAGCATGCTGGGGATTCGACATCCTAAGAAATGGTGGACCCGTGCGATGGCCGGATAGCCGAACACCGGTGAACGTGGAGGGGCTGCCGGAGACCGCGCAGATTTCTGCCGGAAGTCGGATCACCTGTGCACTCGCTCGCGACGGACGCGTGTTTTGTTGGGGTAGGGGCGTGGGTGCCGGGACTGACGAGGTGATAGTGGAGCCGGTAGAAGTCGTTCTTGGGTCTACGGCGAGTTCCGTCGAAGCTGGTCCCGAGGGCGCATGCGCGCTGCTTGCGGATGGCGACATTCGGTGCTGGGGTGCAAATAGCACAGGCCAGTTGGGCGACGGGACGCGTGACTACGGCCTCTTGCCTGTTCGACCGGACGTCGGTGACCTGCCAATCTTGGCGGTGAGCGCAGGGAACAGGCACACCTGTGCGGTAATCGAAGGCGGCGAGGTCTGGTGCTGGGGTGACGACACGTACAGCCAGCTCGGGGATGTAGGAACGCAGATGTGCGACCTCGGGCCGCCAGGAGTTTGCTCTCTCACGCCCGTGGAGATTCAGACCCCTGACCCGGGCGACATCGACTGCGATGGTGCTGCGAACGCAACCGACGCGACGCTAGTCCTGCAAGCTCATGCGGGACTGCTAACGCTGCCTCATTGCGGTAACGGTAGCGACATCAATCACGACGGCGTGACGGACTCGATCGACGCGGTCCTGCTACTGCAATTCGAGGCTGGTCTACTCGAAGAGCTGCCGGCCTAGCTCTTCCGTCCCAGCGACAGCGTCATCACAAGCGGGCGCGTGATCGCTCCGCCGAACTCGGCATCGATCAGGGCGCAGACATCGCCGATCATGGCCTCTTGCTGCGGCGGCTCCATCGCCTGCGTGCCGGAGTAGGAGCGCATCAGGTCGCCGTATTCGCTCGAGGTGTAGCGCTGGTCCCAGCGATACTTGTGCAGCGTAACGTCTTCGAAGAGGCCGCTCGCTACCAGGCCGTCGTACTCCTCCGGCCTCAGGTCGTCTTCAGCCGGAGGCGCGTAGCGCGGGTCGTTGTTCTGATGCCGGTCGTAGACGGGCTGCACGCGAGCGAAAAAGCCGCCGTCGGCCGTCGATTCGATCTGGTTCGTGTGGATAACGGCGAGCGTGCCGCCCGGTCGCAGCAGGTCGTGGCACGTTTGGAACCGGGTCGCCTTGTCCAGCCAATGGAATGAGGTCGCGGCGAGCACGAGGTCGAACGCGCCCGCCTCCAACTCTGCGTCCTCGAACTTCGCGACCACCACGTCGAGCCGCGGGTGCTCGGCCCCGAGTTTCCGCTTCAGGAACGCGGCGAGCTGCGAGCCTGGCTCGACCGCCGTCACCGCGATGCCATGCGCCAGCAGCGGCCGCGTCGCCTGGCCGGTGCCCGGCCCGATCTCGACGGCGCGCAAGCCTTCGTCCCGCCGGAGGTACGCGAACAGCTCATCGAACAACTCCGGCGGGTACTCAGGCCGAATGCGGTCATAAATCTCTGGGACGTTATCGAACCCCAGGCCGCCGTCGGCCTGCACCTTCTCAGCCACGATGATTACTCCGTGGGCCGCGCCTGCGGCGCGTCTGCGCCCTGCGGCGCCTTCGCGCCGCTACTCGATCAGGCCCACCAGCTCTTCGGTCGCGTCGGCGGCGGCCTTGATCCTCGCCTTCTCATCGTCGCTGACCTGGACCTCATAGACCTGCTGGATCCCGCCGTCGCCCAGCTTCACGATTGTGCCGCAGAAGGTGTTCTGGATGCCGTACTCGCCGTCCAGCAGCACCGAGCAGGGGATCAGGCGGCCTTGATCGAGGATGATCGATTCGACCATCTCCATCGTGGCCGTCGCCGGCGCCTGAAAGGCGCTGCCCGTCTTCATCAGCCCGACGATCTCGGCGCCGCCCTTCATCGTGCGCTCCACCAAGGCGTCGATCTTATCCTGCGACAGCAGCGACGCGATCGGCATGCCGCCGATCATCGTGTTGCTGACGATCGGGACCATCGTCGTGTCGGTGTGGCCGCCCAGCACGTAGCCGTGGACGTCGCGGATCGAGACGCCGGCCTCGCGCGACACGAACGTGCGATAGCGCGCCGTGTCCAGCATGCCGCCCTGCCCGATCACGCGCTCGCGGGCGAAGCCGGAGGCGTCCTTGGCGATGTGGCACAGCACATCCATCGGGTTCGCGAAGACGATCAGCGTCGCGTCAGGCGACGCCTTGGCAGCCGGCTCGACGACCAGCCGCATGATCTTCGCGTTGATGTTGAGCAGGTCTTCGCGGCTCATCCCCGGTTTCCTAGCCGCGCCCGCCGTCACCACGATGACGTCCGAGCCGGCCGTCTCCTCCCAGCTATCGGCGGGGATGATCTCGCTCTCGAACCCAGCCCAAGCGCCGGACTGCGCCGAGTCGAGCGCCTTGCCGTGGTGCAGCGTCTCGACGATGCTCGGTTCGTCCTTCAGCACGATGTCGCAAATGTTCTTCTCCGCCAGCCGCTGGGCCATCTCCCCGCCGGTATTGCCGGCCCCGGCAATCGTGACCTTCTTTCTCGCACTCATGTTGTTCTTCCCCTCCTATTGCGTCATTCCAAACGGAGTTGTTTCATTCCGACCGAAGTTGTTTCATTCCGAGCGAAGCGAGGAATCTGATCCCTCGCGAACGGCGCTCGCCTTAGAAGCGCTCCGACGCATAGTTTACCGAAGGGGAGTCTTACAGCTAAGGCCGCGGGCTACTTGCCAACCGCCCATACCCGCACCGCGTCCGAGACGCCCTTCAGGTCGCGCTCGCCTTTGTCCTCGAACAACACGCCCGCCGACGTCCGCGCCAGCTCGCGCACGGTGCCCGACACGAGCGTCTCGCCTGGTTCCGATGCGTCCGAGATCCGTGCCGCGACGTTCACCGCGCCGCCGAACACGTTACCGTCCTCACGGATCACATCGCCGGCATGGATGCCGACGTGTAGGGGCAGCCCTACGTCGCTGCCCACGACGTGGCACGCCTGCGCGCACGCGATCGCATCACGAGCCGCGCCGAACGTCGCCAGTACGCCATCGCCCAGCAGCTTTCCCTCGATCGCCGTGCCGCCCGCGTCGTTGATCGCGTCGCGTAGCGCGATGTCGAGCGCGCGCGCCTTCTCGCGAAACGCCGCGTCGCCCAGCTCCTCCGTCAGCCCCGTGGAGTTCGCGATGTCCGCGAAGAGGATGACCGTTAAGCGCGACGAGGTGTCCATGGCCGCCGCGTCCGCAGGGCTCGCGTCATATAGGAACTCCCGCATCAACTCCGTGACCGTCCTCGGAGTCGCTTTTGGATTCAGACCTGCGGCTTCCTTCTTGATGAGCTGAGCCCTGGGTATCCGAGCGGCGACAGCGCTGATGGACGCTACGCTCCTGGCACCCTGGCTGCGGTCGGCAAGGACAAGAGTGGGGGCCTGCACGTTCGGCATGTACGAGCTGATATCGTAGCTCGAAACCAATGTCAGGTACTTGGCCGCGATTTCCGCCGAGACTCCCTGTTCGAGCCCATCCTTTAGCGTCCGCCGGTGCTCCGCGCTCCCGTAGGGATGATAGAGGTCGGCGAGCGACCTTCTCGCCAACGGCCAGTTCGAGCCGACCAGCTCAATCAGGCTGCGGATCGTCTCGGGCGGCCATGAGTCGTCACCTCGCGTCATTGGCATCTGCAACGCCAGCCGTGCAACCCGCTTTGGGTATTGAGCAGCGTAGGCGATGCAGACTGCGGTACCGTCCAACCAGCCGGCGAGATGGCAACGATCCAATCCCGCATGGTCTATGATTGCCGCTAGGTCTCCGACCTGAGCCTCCAAAGAAACGTCTTCCACGTTTCGCTGGGAGGCGCCGATGCCACGGCGGTCGTAAGAGTACAAGCATCCTCCAGGAGCCAGGCCTTCCGTGATTTCGCGAAAGCCTAGGTCGTCCCAATTCAGCTCCTCGGTCACGATCCAGGAGCTGACGCGCACGACCGGCAGTGCGTCTCCGTCACAGTATGCAGCGTAGGCGAGCTGCGTGCCGTCGGCGCTGGTGCAGAAGCGGATTTGCTGCTCCATCGCGGCCTTAGCTTAGCGGATGTAGGATGCGCAGCGCAGTCAGCATCCACACGTCATTCCGAGCGGAGCGAGGAATCTGATCCCTCGAGAGCACACTCGTCGCCAACCTGTAGCTCCCCTCGTCCTCGGGGAGAGAGCCTGCCCGCAGGGGGCCGGGGGTGAGGGCGAGCCTGCCTACGCCCGCAGCTTCGCGATGATCGCGTCCGCGACCTGCGAGGTGCCGGCCGCGCTCGGGTCCTCACGGTCCGCCTTCAGGTCGTACGTGACCGACGTGCCTTCGCGGATCACGTCCGCGATCGCCTGTTCCAGGCGATCGCCGGCCTCCGTCTCGCCGATGTGCCGCAGCATGAGCATGCCGGACAACATCATCGCCATCGGGTTCACCTTGTTCATGCCCTTGTACTTCGGCGCGCTGCCGTGCGTCGGCTCGAAGAGCGCCATGTCGTCGCCGATGTTGGCGCCGGGCGCCACGCCCAACCCGCCGACGAGCCCCGCGCAGAGGTCGGAGATGATATCGCCGTAGAGATTGGGCAGCACCAGCACGTCGAATTGCTCTGGCCGCTGCACGAGCTGCATGCAGAGGTTGTCCACGATCGTGTCCCAGAACTCGATCTCCGGGTACTCCTTCGCGACCTCGCGAGCGACCTCCAGGAACAGCCCGTCCGAGAACTTGAGGATGTTCGCCTTGTGGATCGCCGTGACCGACTTGCGGCCGTTCGCCTTGGCGTATTCGAACGCGTACTTCACGATCCGGCGCGAGCCCATCTCCGAGATCGGCTTCAGCGAGACGCCCGCGTCCTCGCGCAGGCGGCCCTGCCCGCTCGCCTCGGTCAGGTCCGAGAGCTTCGCAGCCCAATCCGAGCCCTTCTCGAACTCGACGCCCACGTAGAGGTCTTCCGTGTTCTCGCGCACAATGACGATGTCGACGGCGTCGTAGCGCGTGCGCACGCCGGGGTAGGTCTTGCACGG